>JAITHR010000088.1 GCA_031279895.1 Spirochaetaceae bacterium | reverse complement strand
CGCAGCCTCCGGCTGTTCCGGCATGGCCGCCTGTTGTTTCCAAATGGTGCAAAACCGTGTCCGGTGAGCGCGTCAGTGCTGTTGAGGCGCGGCTACGCTTCGCGCAGTCGGTCGCGGTTTGAGAGCTATGCGTTGTTGTCTGTTGTTCGGGGCTGGTCGTTGTTCGAGGCGCGTGGCGTCTCGCGTCGGTGGGGGGTTTGGGGGGTCTATGACCCCCAACCGCCGGAGGCAGCTAGTCAGTCACCGCCCGCTTTGCCGCGGCATCAGGAAGCCGTTGAAACAGCCGGAGGCTGGCGAGGAGGCTTAGGGGCTGCCCGCTTCCGGCGGGCGGAGACTGGCCGGGGAGCATGAAGGGTAGAGGAGGTTCCAGTTGCCGCGGCGGTCTATGATGTCCGTTAAGCGGTCGTTCGGGCTGTTTTTGAGGGGGTAGCGCAGGGCAAGGGTTTCCCGAAGCAGGGGCAGAAACTCGCTTTTCGGCATTTCCACCGCGCCTAGACTGGCAAGGTGGTCGGTATACACCTGACAATCGATGAAATCCACCCCGTCGTCAAAAAGAAGGCGCGCAAGGGAAAGAAACGCCGTTTTGGAGGCGTTGGGGCGCACGGCGAACATGGACTCCCCGAAAAACACCGCGCCCAGACGCATCCCGTAACAGCCGCCTACGAGTTCCTCGTCAGCATAGCACTCGGCGGAATGGGCCCATCCGAGGTAGTGCATCTGGGTATAGGCCGCAATAATGTCATCGGTAATCCAGGTGCCGTACTGACCGGGGCGGTACCGGTCGGCGCAGTTCTTGATAACCGCGTAAAAGTTCCGGTCCAGCGCCACCGTAAAGCGTGCCTGCGTAAAAACTTTTTTCATAGAGCGGGAAATATGCAGATTTTTGGGGAAAAGCACCATGCGGGGGTCAGGAGACTGCCAGAGGATAGGGTCGTCAGGGTTATACCAGGGGAAGATACCCTGTTCATACGCGGAAAGAAGCATCCCCGGAGAAAGGTTCCCCCCGATAGCCACGACGCCGTCCCGCTGGGAGTCGGGCTTGGGGAAGGCGTACCTGTCATATTCGCTCAGATAGGGAAAATCGGGGTCCGGGCCCGGGGCGGGATGTCTCATGTTTTTTCCATTTCCATTTCCATCTTCCATATACTTCCGTCGCTTCTCGCACGTTTTTTTCTTTTGTTTTCTATGCGCGGGCCGCGCCGCTACGCTTCTTTTCAAACCGACCGATTACGGATCTTTCGGGGCGATTTTCAGTATCCGTTCCACTTCGTATTTCGAATACTTCATGGCCCGGGATATTTCATCCACGGTCCAGCCCATACGGGCAAGCTTTATGATATTCTCCTTGCCCTGTCCCACCGGCATATCGGTCTGCGGCGCCTCGGCCTCTCCGATAAGCGACGGCTGGCCGTCCGCCGGCGTCTCGCTTTTGGCCGGCGCGGGCGGCGGGGCGCACGCCGTTACGGTTATGGAGTACGTGCCGTCCCGATAATCCACCAGCGCCTCTCCGCCGCATCTTAAACGGCCAAAAAGCACCTCGTCCACAAAGAAGGACTTTATCTTTTCCTCAATAAGCCGGCCTACGTTGCGGGCGCCGAACTCCCGACTGTACCCCTCTTCGGCAAGACGCGCCACGCAGGTATCGGTAATCGTCGCGCCCACCTGTTTCTCCGCAAGCTGTCCCTGAAAGAACGACAGCTCCTTGCGCACGATAGACGCCATAATGTCTTGGGAAAGGTGGCCGAAGCGGACCACCGCGTCAAGCCGGTTGCGGAACTCCGGCGTAAACGTCTTGTCCACCGCGTCCCGCACCGCGGACTCGTCAACGTTCCGCTCCCCGAAGCCGATAAGGTTCCGGCCTATGTCCCGTGCGCCGGCGTTGCTGGTCATAATAAACACCGCGTTTCGGAAATCCGCCTTTCTCCCGTTATTGTCCGTAAGGGTGGCGTAATCCATGATTTGAAGCAGAATGTTGTAAATATCCTGATGGGCTTTCTCTATCTCGTCCAGCAGAACAACCGCGTGCGGCTGCTTGCGTATGGCGTCGGTAAGGAGACCCCCTTCCTCATACCCCACATACCCCGGGGGGGAACCGATGAGTCGGGAGACGGTGTGCTTTTCCTGATACTCACTCATGTCAAAGCGGTGCATGGGAACCCCAAGAATATCCGCGAGGCTTCGGGCCAATTCGGTTTTGCCCACGCCGGTCGGCCCCACAAAGAGGAAATTGGCCACCGGCTTCCCCTCGGCCCTGAAGCCGGCCCTTGAGCGTTTTACCGCCTTGACCACCGCGGCGACCGCCTCGTCCTGGCCGAAAAGACGGGCTTTGAGTTTTTCCTCAAGCGCCCGGAGCTTGTCCTTCTCGCTTTCCCCGACCGAGCGCTCCGGTATCCGCGCAATGCGGGAGACCACCGACTCGATCTGGGGAAGCCCTATCTCAATAAGGTCGACCGTACCTTCCTGCACTGAAATCCCCTTGGCCACAATCTCTTCCGCAATGGTTTTTGCCTTCTTAAACGACTCGATGCGCGCAAACGCGCCGGCCTCGTCAATCACGTCAATGGCCTTGTCCGGCAGGCGCCGCTCGGTTATAAACTGGGAGGACAGCCGCACCGCGCCTTCCACCGCCTCGTCGCTGTAATGAACCTTGTGGTACTCCTCGTATTTGGGTACCAGTCCCTTCAGAATGGCGATGGCGTCGCTTTCGTTCGGCTCGGCGATGTCGATTTTCTGGAACCTTCGGGACAATGCCCGGTCCTTGTCAAAGAATTTGTTGTATTCCTCGTGGGTCGTGGACCCGATACACCGAATCTTCCCTGAGGTGAGGGCCGGTTTTAAGAGATTGGAAGCGTCAAGCGCCCCGCCGGAAACGGATCCCGCGCCTACGAGGGTATGAATCTCGTCAATAAAAAGGATTGCTTTCTCCCGCTTGAGGATTTCTTCGATAACCCGCTTGACCCGCTCCTCAAAGTCCCCCCGATACTTGGTGCCGGCAACGAGCGCGCCCATATCAAGAGAGAATATCGAAAAATCTTTGAGAATAGGCGGTACGTTCCCGTTCACAATGCGCTGCGCCAGCCCCTCGGTAATGGCGGTCTTTCCCACCCCCGAATCGCCTACGTGCACCGGATTATTCTTAAGCCTCCGGCAGAGCACCTGAATCGTGCGGTCAAGCTCCATTTCCCTGCCTATGACAGGCTCAAGCTTACGCTCCCGCGCCAGGGCCGTCAGTTCCGTGGCGTACCGCTCCAGAGCGCTCCGTTTTCCTTTGTTTTTCTGCGCCGAATCGCCCGTCTCTTCGTCAGACGACTCGTCTTTGCCGTTTTTGGTATACCCGAAGGCGTGATCCCCGTCGTTTTCAAACCCGTGGGAAAGCACGTTGAGCAGCTCGAGGCGCTTTATCCCCAGTTTCCGTAAAGAATAGGCGCAATAGTTTTGTTCCTGATCGTACAGGGATACCAAAATATCCGCCACATCCAAGATTTGCTTCTGGGAAGACTGGCTTTGAATGACCGCCTGCTCAATTACATTTTGGAAACCCACCGTTTGAAACGGCTCCTTGTCGTTGCCCACAACCTGAAGCTTGTTTTTGAAATAGTCTTCCATATCATGTTTAAGCGAATCCAGGTTCGCGCCGCACGCTATAAGGATTCCCTGCACCTCATCAAAGGCCAACGCCGCGTACAAGATGTGTTCCGGGGTCAGGTACTCATGGTTGCGTACCTTAGCCTCATTGTAAGCGGCGTTTATGATGGCCTGTACATGGCCGCTGATTTTCATTTTATACTCCCACCCTGGGCTTTTAAGTTCCCCAGATCCGTAAGGTTTATACCTATACTATACTATATATATGACCAAACTTCATAATAAAAAATTATTATATTGGCTCTATGATACATTTAAGGGGAAATTCATGCTGGCGGGCAGTGTCATGCACCTGTTTGACTTTGGTTTGGGCAATATCATGGGGATACTGTCCCGCGACGCCCCGTCCGTTCCGATGCACTTCGAGCATGATACGCTCCGCCTCTTCGTGGGTTCTGTGAAAGATGAGCATAAGAATTTCCACCACAAATTCCATGGTGGTGAAGTGATCGTTCAGCAGTATCACCCGATATTCCTCTGGCTCTTTAATTTTTTCTTTTTTGCGGGTCGCAATCTGGGTATCCCCGCCGATAGGTAACGGCATATCTCTACCATACCGCAAACACCCAACCTAAACAACCCCCGCCCAGCCTCCGGCTGTTTCAAACAGGGCCGCCCGCCGTCTCCGACGGTTCCAGCATGGCCGCCTGTTGTTTGATAATGGTGCAACACCTTGTCCGGTAAGCAATCGACTGCTGTTAAGGCGCGGCTACGCTTCGCGCAACGGCGGACGGTTCGGGAGCGGCGCGTTGTTGTGCTTTGTTCAGGGCAGCGCGTGGTAC
>JAITHR010000087.1 GCA_031279895.1 Spirochaetaceae bacterium | reverse complement strand
ATCTTGCTTTAAGTATAACCCTCTCCGCCCCTTTTACCAGCCTCCGCAGCCTCCGGCTGTTTCAAACAGGGCCGCCTGTTGTTTCCAAATGGTGCAACACCCTGTCCGTTGAGCGAGTCAGTGCTGCCCAGGCGCGGCTACGCTTCGCGCAGCCTCCGGCTGTTGCAAAAGCTTCCTGCCACGCGCTCCGAACCACGACTGTCCGCGTACCACGCCGCGCCTCTAAGCTGTCTTTGCTTACTTTGCCGCACTCCGCACGACCCGCCAGCGGCGGGTGGCACAAAAGCGTCCAGCCACGCGCTCCGAACCACGACTGTCCGTTTACTTGTACCGCGCCTCTAAGCTGTCTTTGCTTACTTTGTCGCACTTTGCATGACGCTTTTGGAACCGTCGGAGACGGCTCCGAACCACGACTGTCCGTTTACTTGCACCGCGCCTCTAAGCTGTCTTTGCTTACTTTGTTGCGCTTTGCACGACGCTTATGTGCCACCCGCCGCTGGCGGGCTTTGCCGCGCTCTGCATGACGCTTATGAAACAGCCGGAGGCTGGCCACCCGCCGCCGGCGGGCCGTCGCTGGCGGCGTATGAAACAGCCGGAGGCTGGTGGAGGATGACTGCTATATCGTTTACGTTGGTGCCGGTCGGACCGGTTTTGATTAAGCCGTTCACCGCTTCGAGCCCGCGGTACGAGTCGTTATTGTCCAGAATATCCTCAAGCGCAAGCCCCTGTTCCCGAAGGCGCGAGAGCGTGGTGCCGTCAACAATGCCGCCGGCAGCGTCGGTCGGCCCGTCGGTGCCGTCGGACCCCACTGAAAACACGACCAGGTTCTCAAGGCCCGCGATGCCCGCTGCGGCGGCAAGGGCCAGTTCCTGATTGCGCCCGCCTTTTCCCGCGCCCTTGAGCCGCACCACGGTCTCGCCGCCCAGAATAACCGCGCACGGAGGCTGTATGCTCCCATGTCCCTCCCCGATGTGCCGCGCCATTGCCGCCATGAGGCGCCCGGCTTCGCGGGCTTCGCCGTTCATGTCGGTACACAGGATATACGGCGTATAGCCCAGGTCCGCGGCGCAGCGGGCGGCGCTTTCGCAGAGGGTCCGCACGCTGCCGGTAATCACGGTTTCGACGTTGCCCAGGGACTTGGGGGTTTCCCGCATAAGGTACTCGCGTATCCGCCTGTCGATTGGAAGCCCGTACTTGTCAACCACCCGCAGCGCGTCGTCCGCGGTGGAAAGATCCGGCGCCGCCGGGCCCGATGCGATGGAATCGAGCCTGTCGCCCAGCACGTCAGAGAGAACCACGGTAAACACCCGTGCGGGTTCGCAGATTTGGGCGAACCTGCCCGCTTTGACCGCGGAGAGGCGCTTCCGTATCATGTTGATTTCCACAATATCCGCGCCGCTTGCAAGGAGACGGGTGTTTATGGCCGCCAGATCCGAAAGCCCGATGCCCTCAAGCGGCTTTTCAAAGAGCGCGGACCCGCCGCCTGAGATGAGAAAGAGCAGTTCGTCGTCCTTTCCAAGGCCGCGGGCAAGGTCCAGAGCCCTGGCGGTTCCCAGAAGGGTGTTTTCATCTGAAATCGGGTGGCCCGCTTCAATGATTTCAAGCCCCGGGATGGGGTGTTCCGCGTGTCCGTACTTGGTGATGACGATGCCCGATGTAATCCGGTCCCCGAGCTCGGCTTTTGCCGCCAGCGCCATGGTCCACGCGGCTTTGCCTATGGCCACCAGCGAGAGCGTCCCTGTGAACCGGCGGGTTTTGAGCGCGTCCCGTACCGCCGCCTGCGGCAGATTGGCCGCGATAGAACGCCGTATTATCGTATAGGCGTCCTCATAGAGTTTTTCCGTTTTTTCCATCTTTTCCTCCTTTTCCCTCTGTACCCCCGCCGGCGGCGGGGGCATATAAGCGTCCCGAATCGCGCTTGTAAGCGGTCTTTACATACTTACAGCCGCTCTACAGGACGCTATTTAAAACAGCCGGAGGCTGCGACGGTTTCATAAGCGTCCCGCCCCGCGCCTGTACGCAGTCTTTGCGTACTTACAGCCGCGCACAACAACGCACAGCTCCCAAACCGTCGGAGACGGCGCGAAGCGTAGCCGCGCCTGGTCCGTGCAAGCCCGCTAACCGGACAAGGTGTTGCACCACTCTGAAACAACAAGCGGCCATGCTGAAGCCGTCGGAGACGGCGGGCTAGAGCCAGAAGTTCCATACCCATCCGAACCCCAGGGCGTTTACATAGGAGCCGTCCGGCCTCCACAAACCTTTGTAGGTTATCTCAATCCCGAAGTCGGTATCAAAGAGCATCGTAAAACCCGCGTCGTACCCCCACGCAATAGCCAGTGCGCCGGCGCTGAGGGCGCTCGGTTCCCCGATACCTGTTTCCAGAGTTACGTCCCCGAACATTCTGAGGCGCGGCGTGAGGGGCAGGACAAATCCGGCCTTATGGGTGAGCGTCAGAGACTGGGGGTAAAACCCCTGACCGAAAAGCCCGCTCGCGTTAAGCCCGCCGCCTACCGCGGTAAACGGGAGGAACGACCAGTGCAGGGTAAAGAGTTCTTCCCCGATGCCCTGCGCGTCCGGTGTCCAGAGCCCGAAGACTGCGGACAGCACAAAATCCTTGCGCTCCGCAAAGGGACGCGCCCACGTCAGGTAGCGGAGAAGCGGGGACGGATCCGCGTCCGCCGCCGCCGCCGGTTCTTCCCGCGTTTCCGGCGCCGCGGGCAGGGGAGGGGACGCGCTTTCATCCCCCGGGGCCTCTTGGGAAAATGCCCCAAGCCGGACAACGCCCGCCAGGAGGAGCGCCATTATTTTTCTCATGCCGGATATTCCTTCATCGCAAATCGCACGTACACCATACCCCGCACCGCGCCACCACCACAACCGTCTCCGACGGTTTTAAGCATGGCCGCCTGTTGTTTCCGAGTAGTGCAACACCTTGTCCGGTAAGCAATCGACTGCTGTTAAGGCGCGGCTACGCTTCGCGCAACGGCGGACGGTTCGGGAGCGGCGCGTTGTTGTGCTTTGTTCAGGGCAGCGCGTGGTAC
>JAITHR010000011.1 GCA_031279895.1 Spirochaetaceae bacterium | reverse complement strand
TCAGTCTCCTGAAACATGGCCCATACCTGCTCAAAATTGAGTCCCATTACCGGATCCGCCATAACACGCCCTCCTCCGCGCAGGGTACCATACCACCTCCTGATAATCAAGCGCACGGGGGACGGAGTACCAATACAGGTTAGGGGTATCGCCTTTCAGGGCCGTCGGCACCGCTTCCGGGCAATCGACAGGCGCCTCGAAATCATCAAGCGCCAAGACGCGAAGGGAAACCATATATGACCCGCCATACCTCGGTACCGGCCTGTCATCAATCTTTCGCGGGGGGGTAGCGGCGTGCGGTACGCCGGCGGATTTGGCGCAGTATCGAGAAGCTTAGAGCGCAGGTCGGCCTTATGGAAAGAACCGTGAGGACAATGACCGTTCCCGGGGCAAGGGCGCACCACGGGGCGTTGAACAGCATACCTTGAGATTCGGAGAGCATACGCCCCCAGCTTGGAAACGGCGGCTGGGCGCCGAACCCAAGGTAACTCATGGCGGACTCGGAGATAATCGCGTTGGAAAGCCCCACGTACACTGCTGAAAAGAAGGCGGGCTTCATGTTCGGCAAGAGGTGGACAAACAGTATCCGCCTGTGGGAAGCCCCCATGACAAGCGCGTTTAGCGTGAAATCCGCGTGTTTGCAGCGCAGAACCTCGTTTCGGGCAATGCGGGTGTAACCGGGAATAAAGAGCAGAACGAGGGCCGTGGAAAGGGCGTCCGGCCCGTTTCCCATGCGGGAGACCACGGTCAGGGCCAGCAGGACCGCCGGAAAGGAACTCAGCACGTCGATAAGGCGCACGACCAGCTCGTCCCAGATGCCCCCCGCGTACCCGGCGGCCATGCCAAGGGAAATACCGGCGGCGGAGCTGACAGTTATCGTGAAGAGCGCCACCGCCAGCGTGTACCTGCCGCCGATCATCACCCGCGAAAACACGTCCCTGCCGAAACTGTCGGTTCCCATCGGGTGCGCGAGGCACGGGGGCATGAAGCGCTCCGCCCCGTTCATCTCGTTCGCGCCGTAGGGCGTGTACACCAGGCCCAGCAGCGTCATGCCGCCTATCGCGCACCCGAGAGCCGCGCCTGCGGCGCGCTCAAGACGCCTCACCGCCGCTCCCGAACCCGCGGGTCAATAAGGCGGACTGCCATATCGGAGACCGTGTTTGCCATAACCATGATGAAGGCGGCGTAGGCCGCGAGGGTCTGCGCCAGGGGGTAATCTCTCGAAACGACCGACGCGATAAGGAGGCGCCCCAGGCCGGGAATGGAAAATACCTGCTCAATGACGATGCTGCCGGAAAAAATATCCCCGATTATCATGCCCAGGAGCGTAACCGCCGGCGCCGCCGCGTTTTTCAGGACGTGGCGGCACAGGACCGCGCCTGTTGACGCGCCCTTGCCGTACGCGGTCCGCACATAGGCGCTTCGCATCTCCGCTTTTATGGAGCTTCGCAGGAACTGGAGCGCCATTGCCGCGTTCGGGAGGGCCACGGCAAGGGACGGGAGGAACAGGCAGCCGAGAAAGCCGGCGGCGCTTTCTTTGTAGGACACGTAGGATCCGGGGGTGAAAAGGCGGAAAAAGCCTGCGAAGACCCACACGAACAGTATGCCGAGAAAGAAACCCGGCACCGCGATCGTTACGGCGCTCAGGGCGTTTACAAGCCGGTCCATGGCCGAATGTTCTTTCAGGGCGGAAAGCAGCGCGAGCGGCACCGCGATAAGGATGATAAGGAGGAGGGAAAGGCCGGCTAACGCGCCGGTTACCGGCAGGCGCTCAAGGAGCAGGTCCGCCACCGAGACGCTCTGGAACCGTATGGAGCGGGCGGGCGATCCGGTGAGAAACCCGCGGAGCCACGAGAGGTACTGCACGGGCAGGCTCCGGTCAAGGCCCAGGTCGGCGCGGAGCGCGTCCCGCTGCTCTTCGGTAGCCGTAACGCCCAGGGCCATGGTTACCGGATCCCCCGGTATACTCCGAAAGACGCAGAACGTAAGGAGGGACGCGAGCAGCATGGTAAGGAGCGCGATACCAAGCCTCCGGCAGAAAAAATCCATAGTTAAAGATAAAAGATAAAGATAACGGTAAAAGAATCAGTTCCGCCTGACGGTGGAGAAATCGACCACATAGAGCGGGTAGTCCGCAAGCCCGCTGAACTTTCCCTTGGGGAACGGCACGAACTCCTCTATATCCTGGATATAGACGCTTGCCGCCTCCTCGACGAGGACGCGCTGGGCCTGTTTGTAGAGCGCGATCCGCCGGTCCTCTCCGGCTTCCTCCAGAACGGCGCGGTATATCCCGTCAAAGCGGGGGCTTTCAAAGTTTATGAAGTTGCTCTCCGCGCCGCTCCGGTAGCGCTCAAGAAACGCCCGCGGGGAGACCGCCGGCGCGTCGAGGGAAATAATCGTCGCCTGGTAGTTCCTGCCGTAGTACACCTCGGAAAGCCACGTCCCCCAGTCAACCAGTTTAATCGTCGCGGCAATCCCCAGTTCCGCAAGCTGGTTTATAAGAACCTCTCCGGTGTTGATGTGCATACGGTAGTTTGACGCGAGGGTTATCTCAAGGGGAAACCCGTCGGCGTAGCCCGCTTCGGCAAGCAGGGCCCTGGCTTTCCCGCGGTCCGTAGGATAGCCCAGCCCGGGCTCGTAATACTCCCGCAGCCCCGGAATGAGGGGGCTCCCCGAGGGCTCCCCGCGCCCGTAGAAAGCGGCGTCGATAATCTCCTTCGTATCCACCCCGTAGGAGATCGCCTGACGGACCCGCAGGTCGTTAAGGGGCGGCTCGCGGTTGTTAAGCGCCACGAGCTGCACCGCGCCCGAGTGATGGGACGGGGTATCGAAGGCGGTACGGTCAAGCTGCTCGACAAGGGAGCCGGTAATAGCGGCGCTGTCAATGCTTCCGCCCTGGAGCGCGAGGAGCTGGGCGTCCGAATCGGGCATAAACACATAGGTAACTTTGTCGAGATAGGGCAGCCCCTCCTGCCGATAGCGCGGGTTTTTACGCAGCACCAGGGACCGCTGGGTCTCGTAGGCGGCAATCATAAAGGGGCCGGTGCCCACGGGGTTTTTCTCCCGATCCGCGTTACCGCGCGGGGTTATGCCCACCGTAAGGTACGGGAGGAACTCCCTGTCCGGCTCTTTCAGCGTGACGCGCACCGTCTTTTGCGGGGTGGTTTCCACCAGCGCAATCCGGTTAAGCCCGTTGAACTGCGCGTCGGCGGCGGTTTGGAGGCTGAACACCGCGTCCTCCGGCGTTACCGGTGACCCGTCGTGGAACGTAAGGCCCGCTCTGAGCGTGAACTCGTAGACCAGTCCCTCTTCGGAGACGGTGAAACTTTGGGCAACCGCGGGCACCAGGGACCCGTCCGGCGCGGGCTTCACCAGCCCTTCGAACACGTTGAACAGGATACTCCGTCCGTCGGCGGTATTCGAGGGGCTTAAGGGGTCAAGGGTGCGCGGTTCGGTGGCAATACCGAACCGGATCTCCTTGAGGTCCGGGGCGGTATCGGTTTTGGCGCACCCCCCGAGCGCAAGCGCCGCGGCAAGGCAGAGGCGCAGGACACGGTTCTTTTTCATAACGGTCATAACGGTCATAACGATACATCCTTGTATTGTAAGCTACCCCGTGCCGAAAGGCTTTTTTCGGGGCTTGAGGCTGTGTGCCGGCTCCCTGCCGGCATAAAATTACGGAAACCAACAGGAGCCGCGGGTCTTATTGAAGCGTACCCCCTTGTTCAGGGCCGGCACAGTCTTACCTTAAAACCCCTCTGTATGGTCACAGGCTTATTTTTACCTAATCTTTTCGTCAGCTACCCCACGCCTAAAGGCAGGGGCTTGGGACTTGTTCCGGTTGCCCGGCTTGCTCCCCAAGATTTCTACTTCTTTCCCGCTCTTTTCTAAGCGGGTATTTCTACAGCAGTT
>JAITHR010000225.1 GCA_031279895.1 Spirochaetaceae bacterium | reverse complement strand
AAAGGGTTCTCGGAAGAGGTGGAACGGGTATATAAAGAAGAAAAGGAACTGGATTACGCTTTTGTGAACGCCGCGGAAGCGCAGCAGGTTTCGGATCAGGAACTACAGGACTTTCTTGTGAAAGGCCATTTAATAACAGAGGAGTAATCAATGCGGTTTTTACTTGCGCTTCTTATAATAAGCATCGGTCTTGCAGGCTGTACTTCATCAGGCGGTTCAAACAAAAGCGACGCGGCAACGAAAGGCGCCGAAGACGCGCTCTCCCAGATGAACGGCGCCCTCTCCCAGGCGGAAATAACCCCGGAAGACGAATACTATCTTGGACGGGCGGTTGCGGCGCGGGTACTGTCCCAGTATCCCCCTTATCAGGGAAATCCGGCGCTCGCCTCGTATCTTAACGCGATATGCGCGGCGCTGGTTATCCACTCGGATATGCCTGCCGTCTATAACGGGTATCATGTAACGATTCTCGACAGCCCCGAATTTAACGCCTTTGCCACATCCGGCGGGCATATCCTTATAACCAGGGGCCTCATTGCCGCAGCGCCGTCCGAAGACGCCCTTGCGGGGGTCGTTGCCCATGAGATAGCCCATATCCAGCTCCGGCACGGGGTTCAGCTGGTTGAAAACCTGCGGGTAACCGACGACCTTTCAAAGACCGCCGACCGTTCCAGCGAGCTTGCCGCGGACGAATTGGAAGCTGAAGCCCGCAAGACGCTGTTCGATAATTCGGTGCGGGAAATGGCAACCGGCCTTATGGTCAACGGCTACTCCCAGGAGCAGGAGTTCGAAGCCGACAAATACGCCCTGGGCATGCTTGCAAAAACCGGCTACAGCCCGTCCGGTCTTATTGACGTGTTAAAGGTCCTGGAGTCCCGTCAGGCAAGTCAGGCCGGCGGGTTTAACACCACCCACCCCAGCCCGTCCCAGCGTATTGCCAACAGCGAGCGGGAAATCGGCGCATACACGACGCCCGATACCCGCTCGTTCCGCACCGCCCGTTTTCAGGCGGCTACCAAGTAACGAACAGGCGGTCTGGCATGGGCAAAAAACAGGCGAAAGCCAAGAAGTATCAGGCCGCCCTGGCGATTACCCTCGCGGTATTCGCCGCGGTGGGCATTGGCCATTGGTTTGGGGCGTTTGATTCTCTTGAATATAAAACCTATGACGCACGTGTTAATCTCACTTCCGAATCCCTTAAACCCGCCGACGAGATCGTGGTGGTGCTTCTGGACCAGAACAGTCTTGACTGGGCGGATCAGGAACGGGGATGGGGCTTTCCCTGGCCGCGCAAAGCCTACGGGGAACTCCTTGAATATATGCGCGTGAGCGGCGCCGCGGCGGTGGTATTCGACGTGCTTTTCTCCGAGCCTTCGGTGTACGGCCCGGAGGACGACCTGGCCTTCGCGTCGAGCGCCGCGGCTTTCGGGAGGTCAGTGCAGGACGTTATTCTCAGCACCCAGACCGGGAAAGACCACTCCTGGCCCCAAGGTGTGCGGAAGCCCTTTTTTAAGACCGCCGGCTTTGACTCCATACTCCATAAATACGGCCCGCCGGAAGGGGAGCGGTACGCCGCGCAGTTTCCCATAGGGCCTATCCGCGACGCCGCGGGAAGCGTGAGCTGCGCCACGGGAATTGCGGACTCTGACAGCATATTCAGGCGGGCCAACCTCTTTACCATGTTTGACGGGAAGGCGGTGCCGGGGCTCGCGGTCGGCGCGCTTCTTGTGAACGGGGAAACGGAACAGATAACCTATAACGAAAAGAAACGGCATATAACCTGGGGGTCGTACACGATTCCGGTGGATAGAAACGGCAGAACCCTGCTCCGGTTTCGGGGGAACCTGGACCGGTATATTCCCTACAGCGTCGCTGCGGTGCTGCAAAGCGCCGAGTCGTATCGGAAAGGGGAGGAGCCGGTCCTGCCGCCGGAAGATTTTCAGGGGAAGTACGTGTTCTTCGGGTATTACGCCCACGGTCTATTCGATATTTTCCATACCCCCATCTCTTCGACCTATCCGGGGGTCGGGGTGCATATCACGTTTCTCGACAACCTCCTGCGCCAGGACTTCAATCGAGAAAGCCCCCGGTGGGTGGGCTTCGTCCTCCTCTTTGCGGTTGTTTCCCTCATTACGCTTCTGGTTCTCTATGCAAGCCGCGTGTGGATGTCCGTAGGCGGCGTTACGGTTTTGCTTGCGGCCCTTGCGGGGATCGGAATGGGCACTTACTACTGGGGGGCGCTGTGGATTCCGGTGATGGCGCCTACGTTAGGGATGTTCATCGCGTTCCTTAGCGCGACGCTCTATAATTACGCCACAGAGGGCAAGCAAAAGATGTTTATCAAGTCCGCTTTCAGCCAATACTTAAGCCCGTCGGTGATAGACCAGCTCCTGGCCAATCCTGAGCGGCTCAGTTTGGGCGGGGAACGTCGGGAAATCAGCATCTTCTTTTCCGACGTGCAGGGCTTTACCACCATTTCCGAGAAGCTCGATCCCTCGCAGCTTACGGAGCTCTTAAACGATTACCTAAGCGTTATGACCGACACCATAATCGATTCGGGCGGCACCATTGACAAGTACGAGGGGGACGCGATTATTGCTTTTTGGAACGCGCCGCTCTCGTTTGAAGACCACGCGGCCCGGGCGCTTCGGGCGTCTCTGGCGTGTCAGGCGCTTATGGTCGAACGCCAGGCGTTTTTTAAGGACAAATTCGGCGCGTCCCTGCTCACCCGCATCGGGCTTAACACCGGATTCGCGGTGGTGGGGAACATGGGATCGAGCATACGATTTGATTACACCATGATAGGGGACTCGGTGAACCTTGCGGCGCGGCTTGAGGGGCTTAACAAGCAGTTCGGCACCTATCTTATGTGTACCGAAACGACCTTTACCCAAGCGGTAGCCGCCGGGCCCTTCTTCGGGCGGAAACTGGCGCTGGTCGCGGTGGTGGGAAAAAAGGAGCCGGTGGCAGTGTGGGAGCCCATGACCGAGGCGGACTTTCTGGCAAAGAAAGAGATACTCCAGAGCTTTGACAAGGCGCGGGACCTGTTCTATGAGGGGAAATTCGCCGAAGCCCTTCCGCTTTTTCAGGCGCTCTCCGAACAGGACAGGCCGTCGTTCTATTACATCGAGCAGTGCGATTATTATCTGGAACACCCGCAGGAATGGAAAGGCTTCTGGCA
>JAITHR010000219.1 GCA_031279895.1 Spirochaetaceae bacterium | reverse complement strand
CCCCCCCCGGCATGGCCGCCCCTGGCATTGGGTTGGGGGATGCCGCGGGGGGGTTCCGTGACGGTCGGGGTGGGTTGGGGTGTTCCGTAGGCGGGATTTGCTGACCTGGGAGTTGGTTTGGGTGGGGCGGAGGCCGGATTAGTGAACGTCGGGGTTGGTTTGGGGAGTGCGGAGGCGGGATTAGCGGGCGCGGAGGGCGGATTAGTGAACGTCGGGGTCAGTTTAGGTGGTGCGGAGGCGTGATTAGGTGGCGTAGCGGCGTGGTTAGGTGGGGCGGAGGGCGGATTAGTGAACGTCGGGGTCGGTTTGGGGAGCGTAGAAGTCGGTTTAGTGAACGTCGGAGTCGGTTTGGGGAGTGCGGAGGCCGGATTAGTGAATGTCGGAGTCGGTTTAGGTGGGGCGGCGGGCGGTTTAGTGAACGTCGGAGTCGGTTTAGGGAGCGCGGAGGCGTGATTAGGTGGCGCGGCGGCGTGATTAGGTGGGGCGGGGAGCGGATTAGTGAACGTCGGAGTTGGTTTGGTGGGGGCGGTTCTATAAGTGTCCGGCGGAGCGCCTGTAAGCAGTCGTTGACTGCTTCGGGCCGCTTCGCAGGAAGTTTTTTAAAACAGCCGCCGGCTGTTAGGCTTTGATGGCGCCGGCGTTTATTCCTTTGACGATGTATTTTTGTAAGAAGAGGAATACTACGGTAATCGGAATGATTGTAACGAAGACTGCGGGGAAGATGAGCTGCCAGGGGTTGCCGTACTGTCCCGCGAGGATACGGGCGAAGTAGAGGGCCAGCACCAGGGTTTTGTCGGACGAGTTGCCGATTACCAGAAACGGCAGGAGGTAGTCGTTCCATATCCACATTGCGTTTATGATGATAACGGTTACGGTAATGGATTTCAGGAGCGGCATGACGATGAAGAAGAACATCTGGAAGATATGGCAGCCGTCGATAAAGGCCGCCTCCTCGACCCCCAGCGGCACGCCTTTGACAAAGCCGTGGTAGAGAAAGGTTGACATACTCAGGCCGAAACCGCCGTACATGACGAGCAGTCCGGGCATATTTTTTAAGCCCAGCCCTTCAAAGAACTGGATAAGCGGGTACATGATGGCCTGAAACGGAATGAGCATGGACGCCACGAAGGCCATGAACACGAAGTTTGAGATTTTGGTTTTGTTCCGCGCAAGGATCCATGCGGCCATAGAGGAAACGATCACGATAAGGGACACCGCCACCAGGGTAATAACAAAGGTGTACCCGATGGATTTGAAATAATCGAGCTGTTTTACCGCGGTACGGATATACTGGAAGTCCCAGGAAAGGGGCATGGCCAGGGGGTTGTCAACGATGGCTCCGTTCGGTTTGAAAGCGTTGACCAGAAGTAACCACAGGGGCGCGAGGGTGATAAGGGCAAGCGCGACAAGCAGTCCGTAGCGCAGGATGCCGGCTGTTCTGCGGTGCAGAAAATAGTGCTGTTTCACGCTTCAATCTCCTTTTTCTTGGTCAGGTAGACCTGGGTGAGGCTTATGGCCGCGATGATGATGAAGAATACCACAGCTTGCGCCTGGCCTTTGCCGTAATCCGGCGGGTTCGTGTCCCGCACGGTCCGCAAGATCTGGTAGGCCAGCATACGGGTATCGAAGTTGCCGTCGGTAAGGGCTACGTTTTGATCGAGGAGCTTGAAACTTCCCGACAGGGTCATAAAGAAGACAATCGTAAAAGAGGGCATGAGCATAGGCACGGTGATTTTCCAGAACGTGTTCCACGCCGAGGAGCCGTCTATGCTCGCGGCCTCGTAGAAATCCTGGGGGATGGTGTTGAGGCCCGCGATATAAATGAGCATCATGTAGCCCGCGGACTGCCAGGTGTTTAAGAGCGCCAGAGCGAAGAGGGCTTTGGTGCTGTTCTGCGTCATGTACCGGAACGCTTCGATATGCGCGACGCCTTCGGGCCCGAAGAGGAGGTCCGTAAAAACAATCTGGAAGATGAACTGGAAGATATAGCCCAGCGCAAGGCCCCCGAGCATATTGGGAAAGAAGAAGACCGTGCGCAGTACGCCGCTCAGAAGCCGGCTTACCCTGTTTATGAGAAGGGCGAGGCACAGGGAAACGACGTTAATGGAGACCACCGCCACGACCGTATACCGCACGGTGTACCACAACGCTTTGACGAACCTTTCGTCCGCGAAGGCCGCTTTGTAATTGGCGAAGCCGACGAGGGCGTTAAAAGGCGAGGCCGCACGGGTTCGGGCAGCCGGATCGAAATAGTAGGCCCCGCGCCACGAGGCGAACGAGTTGAAGACCCCGACCGCGAAGGGAATGACAATGACCGTGATAAAAAGCACCGTTGCCGGCGCCACAAAGGGCCAGAACCATTGGTGGTAAATAGACCTGTTTTTTTGGATACCCACTGGTTTCTCCTTTTAGTAGCATATTAGTAGCATAGTTATCCGCGCCGGCCCGTGGAAGCGGGACCGACGCGCGCGCGCGGCTTTGTTCCGGCTACTTCGCGCTGTTGAGCTTTTGTAATTCCGAGACGCCGTAATCCGCGATTTTGACGTAATCCGATTCGTCCCAGAGGGGCTTTACGAGAAACTGTTCGCGGATATGCACCCCGAAAATATCCGTGGGCCATACCTGCGGCACCGCCTGGAAAAATCCCTGAAGCGTATTGCCGCTCTTCACATAACTTAGGATGCTGTTACCGAGCCGGTTGGGAACCACCGTCTTCGCGGGATCCGCGTTATACGGGATAAAGGCCATCTCTTCAACGATATAGCGCTGCCCGTTTTCCGACGTGTTCATCCACACAAGAAAATCATACGCCGCTTTCTTTTCCGCGTCAGTGGCCATGGCGTTTACCGCGTAGTAATTGGGAACAAACACCGGAATAGAGCGGTTCATCCTGTCTACGGTGATTCCCGCGGCGCTCAGGTCGCTCTGGGTGAAGGGCATTTTCACCGGCACGAACCAGAGGCGCTCGGCCAGGGCGCTGTTTACCGCCGCGATATTGTTATACGCCCAGTTTCCCTGTTTCAAAAACAGCGCCTTCCCGTCGGCGAATATCTGAACCGTCTGCTCGTAGCCGAAGTTCGCGGGGGATACCAGATCCTGCCCCCGGTGCGCCGGGCCGCTCTTCCCGGCAAGATACGAGGTTTTAAGATCGAGCGCCTTGGCGTAAGAGACGAAGGGGCCGCGGAGGGCTTGCAGTTTCGCGTCCGCAATGGGCGCGAGCGCTTCGTTAAGGGTGTCGAAGACGGCGTTGAGGGCGATATTGACAAAGTGATCCCCATACGTCCAGGGCTCGCTCCCCATAACCGCAAAGACCCCGTTGAGACGGGAGGTCATATCGGTTTTCGTGCCGGCAAAGGTATACGCGGCGCCGTCAAGGGTTACGGACAAGGGTTCGGGCGTTTTTATCCATTGGTCCAGGGTCTTTACGAAGGACTCCCACTCCGCATAGGAGGCCGCTTGCAGGCCGGCCAGAACCCGATCCCGCGCTTCCGCGCCGAACAGGTCCTGAAGCATCCGCGTATCAACAATATACCCGTAGCCTTCGATGTTGTAGGGGATGCCGTAACTGGTATTCCCGCCGGATGAAAGCCGCATCTCCTGGGGAATCTCCCCTACCAGACGGGCAAACGCGGGATGGTCCGTTACGGCGCCCAGGTCAACCACATACCCCCCCTCATACCACTGGGCAAGGCGCTTTATCCCCTGAATCGAGTAAATCGTGGGGGGACTTGCGGAATTCATCTCGGTGGTGAGGGGGCCTTCCTGTTCGGCGCCGGCGCCGATGGAGAACGTCTTCACGCGCACGCCCGTTTCGCTCTGGTACGCTTTGGCCATTGCCTCGAACTGTGCCGCGTTTTCCCCTTTGGCGTTGAAAACGTACACGTCATACCCTTTGTCCGCTCCTTTCGCGGCTCCTTTGGAACAGGCCGCGCACGCCAGCGCCAGCGCCGCAAAGACCGCGGGGCCTAGGAACTTCATTTTTTTCATTTTTTTCATACGAACACACTCCTTACTACGGTTGTTTTTTCCCTTCATAAACAGAAAGAGAATATAAAAATATCTATTATTATACACTATAATAACCCTCTATAGAAAACAGAGATTAAAGAAAAAAGAAAAGGCTGCCGCCTACACCCGCCAGACTCCGAAACTCTGCGCCCCCATCCGGCACGAGGCGCCGTCCGTTTCGCAGGATCCTATGGCGTACACCGCGTCTCCGCGGAGCGCGAGGGGCGCGGCGCAGGCTTCGTTCCGCGGATTAAGAGCCATGACAAACCGACCGCGCCGGTAGATAAAGGGCGTATTCCCCGGTTTCGCGCAGAGTATTTCCAGATTGGGGCAGCCGCGTAAATCCGCGTCTCCGCGCCGCAGGCGGAGGAGGGATTTTACGGTATTGAGGAGAGACGACGGGTCTTTCTCCTGGGCCTCCACGGTAGGCGCGTCTTCCGCGGGGTCAACCGGCAGATAGAGCTTATCCGCCTGTGCGGTGGAGAAGCCCTTGTTCTTTCCGGTATTCCATTGCATCGGGGTTCGGGAGCCGGTCCGGTAGTATCCGCCCTCTTTCGTGGGGAGATTATTAAGGTAGCGCATACCGATTTCGTCGCCGTAATATAAGAAAGGAACCCCGGGCATGGTGAAAATAAAGGCGCAGGCAAGGGCGATTTCTTCCGGCGAAAGGGTATGCCGGAGCCGCGTGAGGTCGTGATTGCCGGTAACCAAACTGATAAACCCCGCGTCTTTCGTGTTTTCATAGTGAAAAAGGTAGTCCTTCAGAAACCGTTCTATGCCGCCGCCGCCGTCTTTCCTGAAAAAGCTGCGGTCTTCCCCGCAGGCTTGGTTGTATTCGTCAAGCCGGTAATCCCGAAAGAGGCTCTGGTAGCCGGAGTTTTCAAAAAACGCCAAAAGAAAATCCGCGTGGAACCCCGCGCCTATGGCTTCCGTGGGATTGCTCCATTCGGAGACGAGCGCGGCCTCCGGGTACGAGCGGTCAAGCATTGAGCGAATGTCCCGCCAGACCGCGGAGGTGCCGCTCTTTTTTTCGTCGTCATGTTTGACCAGGGACGCGGCCATATCCACCCGAAACCCGTCGCACCCCGCGTCAAGCCAGAAGCGCATAACCTCTTTCATGGCCGCTCTCGTCTCGAGGCAATCGGGATGGTCCGCAGGAAGCTGCCACGCTTCGGCGGGCTTCAAAAAGCCGTAGTTGAGCGCGGGCTGGCACTTAAAGAAATTGGTGATATACACCGCGGCACGGGCCGTTTCGCCGCCGATGAACCCCAGCCCTTCGGGTCTCGTGAAGCAGTGGTTTGTCCAGATGTAGCGGTTCCGACAGGTTTTCGGGTGGGCTTGGGCGCTTTCGATAAACCAGGGGTGGTCCTCTGCGGTATGCCCCGGCACGAGGTCAAGAAGAACCCGCATATCCCGCCGCCGCGCTTCGGAAAAGACCCGCTTGAGGTCGTCATTCGAGCCGTAGCGCGGCGCGGTTCTGAGGTAATCCCGCACGTCGTACCCAGCGTCCTTAAAAGGCGAGTCGAAACAGGGATTTATCCAGAGGGCGTTGCAGCCAAGGTCCCGTATATAATCGAGCTTCTGGATAATTCCTTCAAAATCGCCGATCCCGTCCCCGTTGGTATCAAAAAAAGATTGGGGATAAATTTCATAAAACACCGCGTCTTGAAGCCATTTCGGCATAATAATTACTCCTTTACTTTTTAT
>JAITHR010000075.1 GCA_031279895.1 Spirochaetaceae bacterium | reverse complement strand
CGCGACTGCCTCGTCCCCTGACGGAATCACCTGGACAGAATCGCCGTCTACGACGCTCACCGGCAGCTACAACAGCATCGTCTACGACGCGTTCAAAGACGCGCTCGTCGCGGTCGGCGATTCCGGCGCCATCGCCTACTCCAATAACGGCGTAACCTGGACCGCGGGCCCCACGCCCCTCGGCACGACCATCAACATCAAAGCCGTTGCCACTGACGGCAGCGGCAACCTGGTCGCAGTCGGCGCCGCCGACGCCGACGGCAACGTGTCCCTGGCCTACACCCAGTAGCCGCCTCCCGCTGCCGCCGGCGGCGGAGCAGCGTCCCGCTGTTTCAAAAGTGTCCCGCGCAGCGGCTGTAAGTACGCAAAGACTGCTTACAGGCGCGTATCGGGACGCCGCTGACGGGGGGTCATAGACCCCCCACATTGCTTTTCAGAACATCAATGTTTTACGACAGAACATCAATGTTTTATCCCAGAACATCAATGTTTTGCCTCAGAACATCAATGTTTTACGACAGAACATCAATGTTTTGTCTCTAAACATTAATGTTTTGCCGCGTTTCCCGACAGGCGCCTCCGAAGCGGTCGGTGTCCGCTTCGGCGCGGCAGCAGGAAGCCCGTTTAAAACAGCCGGAGGCTGCGGGCGGAGGGATTAAAGGGTTTGAGGTATGTGCCGATACTATAAAACGTAAGTAACGGAGGCTCTAGGTGATTAGAGGATGGTATACGAGCGCCAGCGGTATGAGGGCCCAGCAGTGGCGTCTGGACGCGATAGCGAATAACCTTGCCAATGTGGATGTTGACGGGTACAAGAAAGACATGACCGCTTTCAAGTCGTTCCCGGAACTTCTTCTGCGCCGGGCCGGGGACGACGGGGTGCGGAGCAATCCTTTCGGGTCAAGCGACGCGGCGCCGGTTATCGGGAAATTGGGGACCGGAGTGGAACTCAACGAGCTTTACACCAGTTTCGAGCAGGGCGCCATGAAGGAAACCCAGAGCGATTACGACCTGGCCCTTGACGGCAGGGGGTTTTTCACGGTGCGGACCCCTTGGGGCGAGCGGTACACGCGCAACGGGTCGTTTCAGCTGGGGAAAGAAGGGTATCTCGAAACCAAAGAGGGCTATCCGCTTCTGGGGGAAAACGGCCCTCTCAAGGTACAGGCCAATAACTTTCAGGTGGATAAACGCGGAAACGTCTGGATAAACGCCGTATATAAACCGGAGGAGATGATTTCCAGAGAGGGCAATACGTGGGAAGAGACTACCCTCCTCGATACCTTGAAAATCGTGGAGTTCGACATCGAGCGCTACCTTGAAAAACAGGGATCCAGCCTGTACCGCGCCACTCCCGTTTCAGGGGAGGCGCGGCTTATGGAAGCGGAAGACCGTCCGCGGGTGGTGCAGGGGTTTACCGAGTCTTCCAACGTGGATCCGGTGCTTGAGATGGTGCAGATGATAGAGGTAAACCGCGCCTATGAAGCCGGCCAGAAGGTTATCCAAGCAGAGGATACCATGCTGGGGGTTTTGATAAACCAGACGATGAAAGTCGGGTAAGGCGCGGTTAAAAAATAAAAGGTTGTAAAGATGGTAAGAAGTTTGTGGACCGGCGCTTCCGGCATGATTGGCCAGCAGGCCAATATCGACACGATTTCCAATAACCTCGCGAATGTAAACACCACAGGTTATAAGCGGATGAGGGCGGATTTTGAAGACCTCCTCTATCAAACGGTACGGGTTGCGGGAACCCCGGCCACTGAAGACACCACCGTGCCGGTGGGTATCCAGATGGGACACGGGATAAAACTCGCGGATACCCAGCGGCAGTTCGGCCAGGGATCCCCGCAGAACACCGAAAATACGACCGACATGGCCATTGTGGGGGAAGGGTTTTTCAGGATACAGCTCTATGACGGGAGCCTCGCGTACACGAGAAACGGCGCGTTTCAGATCGACTCCACAGGGAGAATGGTCACCGCCAACGGGTATTTTCTTATACCGGATATTATTATGCCCGAAGGGTTTCTGCCTGAGAAAATTACCGTGTCCAAAGACGGCAGGGTTTCGGCGGTGGTTCCCCAAATCAACGCCAACGAGCCTGTGGCGGTGGGACAGCTGGAACTGTACCGGTTCCCTAATCCGGTGGGGCTTACCGCGGTGGGGGAAAACCTCTTCAAAGTAACCGAAGCGTCGGGAGACCCTATTCCGGGGCGCCCCGGGTACGAGGGCATGGGGCAGATATACCACAAGTTTCTGGAGATGTCCAACGTTTCGGTGGTGCGGGAAATGGTTGACCTCATCGTGGCCCAGAGAGCCTACGAGTTCAATTCCAAAACCATACAGACAAGTGATAATATGCTCGGCATTGCCACGAGCCTTAAACGATAAGCGGAGGCCGGAGCAATGGACAGCGGGAGCATACGCGAGGCCGCTTCGATGCGCCTTACTGAGGCGCGGTTTTCACCGGCGCTTCGCGGCGCGTCTCAGAGCGCGGAAGCCGGCGGCGGGCGCGGGCGTTTTTCGGCGGTTCTCGACGCCGCACTGGAAGAAGGCGCCCGCGAGAAAGACCCGCGCCGCGTACCGGCGAAACCTTTGATAGACAAGACGGACAAACTCTACGAGCAGTGCGAGGCGCTGGAAACCTTTCTCATCAAGAACCTTCTTAGCAGTATGCGAAACACGGTTGATAAGTCCGGCTTCATCGACGACGGGTTCGCGGGCAGGATGTACGAAGATATGCTGTACGACGAATACGCCAAAACATACGCCCAAAACGCCGCTTTCGGCCTTGCGGAACTGGCGTATCTTGAATTGAGCGGCCAGCGGGGAACGGCGCGTCCCCGCTAGGTTTCCCCACTCAACCACACAAACACATTATACCCCCCGTGCGCCGCGGCAATTCCATGAAGGGATTGCCGCTTTAGCATCATAACGGACAGGAACGCGCCTGAGAGGGCCGCGTTAAGGACGCTCCAGGGCCCCGCGTAGGTATGGGAAAGCGCGAAGAGCAGGGTTGAAAAGAGGCCGGCCCGCGCCGCGTCAGCACCGGCTTCCCCAAAGCGCGCAGGAAGGTAGCGCCGGAAAAAGAGTTCCTCCACGTAGCCGGTCCCCAAAGCCGAGATCACGAGAACAGCGCGACCGGCAAGGGAGGACGGCGCCTCGAGGCGCGGAGGTTGGCAGCGCGGGTCGAACAGGCCGGAGAGCGCGGAGACCCCCCAGCCAATAAGCGCGAGGCACGGAAAGGTCATACACAGGGATGCCGATTCCCGCACAACGCGCCGCAGCGCCTTCTTTCCCGGAGACGTATACGCGGAGTGTTGAAAGCGCGCCCCTTTTCGAGAGAAAAAAGAAAAATCTTTTTTATGAAGCAGCGCACCCGTAAGCGCCAGAGCCGGTACGGTATAGAAAAAGAGTTTCACGAGCTCCTCTTTTAGAGAGAAAACGGAGAGCGGAGCGGAAGGAGAGAGAATTTCTGGATACGGTATCCGGGGCGGGAACAATACGAGATAGAGCACAAGGGCTTCGAGTAAAACGCCCGCTTTTTTACCGCTATTTGGTGCCGTCATGCGCCGCCTATTCACCTGCCAGCCTGCTTTTCCCCTAAACTTCCTGCCATGCGCCTCCAAGCGGGCCGCTCCCGCCTTGAGCCGCCCGCGGGAAGCTTAGGGAACCGCCGGAGGCTACTAGAGGGAGGCGCGGTAGGTTCCCAGGAAGCGGAAGTCTTCGGTTTTCATTTTAAGATCCGCCATTACCCCGTCAAACATCCCGCCGGTTTCCGGTACGCTCACGTCAACATAAAAAAGATAGCGCCAGGGCTGACCGTGAATGGGACGGGACTCAAGTTTGGACAGGTTTATCCCCCCCTCGCTGAGTATTTTGAGGCACTCGAAGAGGCTGCCCGGCTTGTCCGGCGCGGAAAATACCAGGGACGCCTTATTCGGCTTTCCCAG
>JAITHR010000136.1 GCA_031279895.1 Spirochaetaceae bacterium | reverse complement strand
TACCTGCCGGCTTTTTATAAGTATATCAATCGTTAAGGAGGATATACATGAAAATTTCCAAACTTTTTTTGACGGGAATGGCGGCGCTGCTGTCATTCGGATTGATGATGACCGGCTGCGACAGCGGCAGCGACAGCGACAGCGACAGCGGGGACGGGAGCCTGTCGGCGTCGGTAACGGTGGGAACGAGCCATAACGCGCTTGCGATAACGATCACTGGCGGCGCGCTTGCGGACGGCATCGAGGCGTATATCAGCACCGACGGCACGAAGATTCTCCTTGCCGCGACCACGCCGGCGAGCGGGTACGGCACGGGGATGCCTGTTTCCTCAAGCGGCACTATTCTGGCCAAGGGCTTCTCCGTAACGACCGACGGCGGCTCCGGCGCACTCAAGGCGGGCAGCGTAACCATTACGGTTCCCGCGGCGGACAAGGGAGACGCGACGGGGCTTAACGCGACAGCCGGCACCGCGGCGGTTGTTCCTGACGGGACCTATGAGGTTGAGGGTGATGCGAACGACGTGGGCGCGGCGAACGAGATTGCCTATGTCGCCAGTCCGTCCCCCGCGCTTGCCTATCAAGGTAGCGCCGCCAGGGTACCCGCGTCAGGTACGTCACCTCTCGACACTACCTTTGACGCGGACATTATCGCGGTGCTGGGCGCCCTCGCGGATACCGACACCGTAACCTTTGACGGCGGCGTGATTACCAACGCGACGTTTACGGTAACCAGTGCCACCGCGACCGAAATCGGCGCGGCGCTGAGCGGCGCGGCCACTGTTACTATCGCCGGGGCAACCACCCTTGGCGGGGACCTTACGGTGCCCGCGGGGAAAACGCTGGTCGTGGACGCGGGGAACACCCTGACGGTCGACACCGGAACAACCCTGACGGTGAACCCGGGCGCGACGCTTACCTTCGGCGCTGCGGGGGTCATTGACGCCAGCGCCGGCACCGTCGTGGTGGGAGACGCGACCAACTCGGTTACGCTGGCCAAGGCCACCTACACCGCCGCAGGCGGCACCGTGGTCGCGGCTGCGGCCCCGGGCGTGATTACCATGACCGACGCCGACGCGCTGGCCCTTGAGGGTACCGGCTCCATCACCATCGCGGGAACCGGCTCGGTCGTGGCGGGCGCGACCACATTTAGCGGCGCTGGCGCGTGGACCGCGACCCTCGGCGCGGACGCGACGAGCGTTACCATCACGAGCGGCGCATCGGGTATCGGCGCGATCATCACCGCGCCCAGCGGCACCGCGGCCTCCACCCTCACCGCCAGCGGCACCGCCCCCACGATTACCCAGGCCGCGGGAACCACTGGCAACACCCTTGACATCGGGGCATTCGTAACCATCGACCTCAAGGGAACCGGCGCGGCCCCTGTGGGCGCTATCGTTATGACCGAAGGCACCGATCCCGCAACGCTTAAAGTCGCGGACGCCACTTCAAAAATTATGACCGCTACTGGCGGAAGCACTACGGTAACTCTTGGCGCGACTGGCACGGGCATAGGAATTGTTACCGGAAGCAATGCGACAGGTGAAATAGGGGTCAGTGCGGCTAATGAATTTGTGGTTACGGCCGCCAGCGCCACAGCCGGCGACGCATACCTTGTAAGTATTGTCGGTACTGCCAATACCGGCGGCGTACTCTCTGCCGCCGCCACCGGCACGGCTACGCCGACTATCGATGCGGCTTTCAAAGTTGACGACGGGGCCTGATAAAGCACAGCGGACTGATGTAACAGGGCGCGGTTCCCCCACACCACGGGGGGCCGCGCCTTTCTTTTACTTGGGGGGTCATAGACCCCCCAAACCCCCCACAGCGGCTTCCAGCGCCGCGCCCCAAACCACGCCCCGCCCCCTTACTACGCGCACCAACGCGGCGCTCCCAAGCCGCCCGCCGTTGCGCGAGAGCGTAGCCGCGCCTTAGCAGGAAACAGTGAAGTAACCGGACAGGGTGTTGCACCACTCTCAAACAACAGGCGGCCATGCCGGAACAGCCGGAGGCTGTTGAAGCCGTCGGAGACGGTGGACTTTTTTTTTAAGAACCGATACAATCTGCGAAGGCGGTCTCTGGTAGAGGCGTTGCCTAAAACATGAAATTGTTAGGAGAAATAACAATGAAACGAGGTATGATTGTAGGGCTTTGTCTGCTCTTCGCGTGCGGCGCGGCGTTTGCCGGCGGCAAGAAGGCGGCAAAACCCGCAGCCGGCGCGGAGGACCCTTCGCTTGAGAACGTACTTGCCAAAAAGAAGCTCGTGATGGGACTGGACGACTCTTTCCCGCCCATGGGCTTCCGCAACGAAGCCAACGAGATTGTCGGCTATGACGTTGACGTGGCAAAAGAGGTCGCCTCCCGACTGGGGGTGGAACTGGCGCTTCAGCCTATCGACTGGAACGCGAAGGAGCAGGAACTCAATACCGGACAGATCGACTGTATCTGGAACGGGTTCACGATTACCGAAGAGCGCGCGCAAAACATCCGGTTTTCCCCGCCGTACCTTAAAAACACGCAGGTCGTGGTGGTCAGGGCGGACGCGGCCTACGCGACTCTGGCGGACCTTGCCGGAAAGAACGTGGGAACCCAGGCCGGCTCCTCTTCGGTTCACGCCATTGACGCGGCGCCGGATTTCAAAGCGAGCCTTAACCAGGTAATCGAGACCAAAGACTTCCTTACGGCCCTCATGGACCTTGAGGTGGGCGGCGTGGACGCGGTGGTTATCGACCTTGTGGTGGCAAACGACAATATTCAGCGCTCCGGCAAGGCGCTCCGCATTATGGACGAGACCCTGGGCGCCGAAGAGTTCGGCATCGGGTTCCGCAAAGGCGACAAGGCCCTGGCGGACAAGGTGTGGGACACGCTGCGCGCAATGGCGGGAGACGGCACGCTTGAGCGGATAACGACGCAATGGTTCGGGTCGAACATCTCGATAATAGGGAAATAGCCCGCCGTTATGCTGCAAACGCTCGGCTTTATGGTGCGGGGTGTGGGAGTATCGCTTGAGGTGTTCTTTCTTACCCTGCTCTTTTCCCTCCCCCTGGCCATGCCGATCGCGTTCGGAAGGATGTCAAGACAGCCGGTCGTCAGGACCCTGGTTACCGGCTATCTTTTAATCATGCGGGGAACCCCGCTTATTTTACAGCTTATCTTTATATACTTTGCCCCCAAGTATCTTTACCGGTTCCTTCAGGAGTCTTTTTCCCCGCTTATCGCCTCTCAGGGTTTCTGGGACGCCGCGGGGTTCTTCCTTTCCTACAACCGGTTTACCGCGGTTATCATCGCCTTTTCCCTGAATTACGCGGCGTATTTCGCGGAGATTTACCGCGGCGGCATCGAGTCCATCCCTAAAGGCCAGTACGAGGCGGCGAAAGTGCTGGGGTTCACCGGATCCCAGACTTTCGGGCGGATTATTCTGCCCCAGGTTATCAAGCGTATCCTTCCGGCCTCCGGCAACGAGGTCATCACGCTGGTAAAGGATACGGCCTTGGCCCAGGTTATCGGGGTTCCCGAACTGTTTCGGGCCGCGCAGAACGCCTCTTCACGGGAGTTCTCCGCCATGCCTATCTTCATTGCCGGGGTATTTTATTTTTTTATGAACTGGGCGGTTTCTCTGGCTTTCAGCCGGTATGAAAAAAAACTTTCGTATTATTCGTAATTGTTTTTCTTAAAAACCCCGGGCCTTGGACATCGGACGGCGGCTTGCACCGGCGGCGCGGGCGGTAATAAAGAAAAAAGAGAAAAAGGAGGGTATATGGTAACGGTTATTTCTTTGGGCGGCTCTCTTGTGGCGCCCGACACGGTAGATGAGGCGTTTGTGCGGGATTTCGCCGCCCTTATAGGGGCGCTTTTGGAACGGGACGCGGAGCGGCGGTTTGTCTTTGTGGTAGGCGGCGGCGGGCCGGCGCGGGCATGGCAGAGGGCGTATCACGCGGTAGCGGCGGACTCCTATTCGCCGGAGGAAGCGGACT
Organism: Spirochaetaceae bacterium; assembly: GCA_031279895.1. Lineage (GTDB taxonomy): Bacteria > Spirochaetota > Spirochaetia > Treponematales > Breznakiellaceae > JAITHW01. Next base: position 5,630 of record JAITHR010000136.1, on the reverse strand, counting down.
GGATAGGCGTTATGGCCACGCGGCTCAACGCCCGGCTTGTGCGGGCGGTCTTTGCCCCCTGGTGCGCCCACGACGTCATAACCGATCCCACTGAAGCGCCGGATTTCGCGGTGCAGGAGCGGGTGCTGGTGGCAGCGGGATGGAAGCCGGGGTTTTCCTCGGACTTTGACGCGGTTCTCCTTGCGGAAAAGTTCTGCGCCGATCAGGTGATAAACCTCTCCAATATCGCCCAGGTGTATACCGACGACCCCAAGACCAATCCGAATGCCGCGCCGCTCGACACGGTTTCCTGGGAAGCCTTCCGCGCCCTTGTGGGGGAGGAGTGGGTTCCGGGAAAGAACGCGCCCTTTGATCCGGTGGCCGCCAAACGCGGCGCGGCCCTGGGGCTTCGGGTTATATGCGCCGCGGGACGGGACATCCAGAACCTCACGATGCTCCTTGAGGGGAAGCCTTTCAAAGGCACGGTCATCGGGCCGTAGGGAAAAGGGAAAGGGAAAAAAGGGGAAAAGGGGGAACCTATGGCGGGAAACAGTTTCGGGACGCTTTTTGTGGTAACAACCTTCGGAGAGTCCCACGGGCCGGCTTTGGGATGCGTGGTTGACGGCTGTCCCGCCGGCGTTTCGCTGGAGGCGGAGCATATCCGCGCCGCCCTGCGCCGGAGAAGGCCGGGGGCCGGCATAGCAGGCACGACAAGGGCGGAGCCGGACGAGCCTGAGATACTTTCCGGCGTGTTTGAAGGCACGACCCTGGGGTCCCCGATCGCGATCATCGTCCGCAACACGAGCCATCGGACAGCCGATTATGACGCGCTCAAAGACCGCTACCGCCCCGGCCACGCGGACTGGACATGGGAGGCCAAGTACGGCTTCCGGGACCACCGGGGCGGCGGGCGGAGTTCCGGCAGGGAAACGCTTTGCCGCGTGGCCGCGGGCGCGGTGGCAACACGGCTCCTCGATCGGTACGGGGTGGTTATTCGGGCGTGGTCCTCAGCCATTGCGGGCATAACCGCCGCGGGGCCGGATGATCCCGCGTTTTCTTTTGACGAAATCGAAGGGAATACCCTCCGCGTTCCCAGCCGGCGGGACGCCGAAAAGATAGGGGAAAAGCTTAAGGCCCTTCGGGATCTGGGGGACAGCGCGGGCGGCACGGTTTCCTGCATGGTTACCGGCGTTCCTCCGGGGATTGGGGAGCCGGTCTTCGGCAAGCTCGACGCCCGCCTCGCGTCCGCCATGCTGTCCATCGGGGCGGCCAAAGGCGTGGAGTTCGGCGCAGGCTTTGCCGCCGCAGCATCCGCGGGATCGGATCACAACGATTCGCTTCTCCCCACCGCCGAGCGCCTCTCGGATCTGGTGCCGGCGGCGCGGTATGCGACCAACCGTGCGGGCGGGGTGTTAGGGGGCATCGCAACCGGCATGGCCCTGACCTTCACCGTGGCGTTCAAGCCGGTTCCCTCGATTTCCAGGGCCCAGAATACCATAGACCGCAGCGGCGCTTCGTGCGCTATTGCCGTCGAAGGCCGCCACGACCTCTGCGTGGCGCCGCGGGCGGTTCCGGTGGTGGAAGCCATGACCGCTCTGGTGCTCGCGGACCTCATCCTCCTCAGCCGCTCCGACCGGCTTTCCTAATTCCGGGCCCGCCGCGTCCTTCCCAAAGCCGCCTGCGCGTCCTGGTACGCCGGATTTATGCGGAGCGCCCGTTCATAGGCTTCCGCTGCCAGGGCGTACTCTTTGAGGGACTCCCGCACGAGGCCGAGCCTATACCACCAGAGCGGCACGTTCGGCTCCAGACGGACCGCGGTGGTATAGGCGATGTCCGCGTGGAGGAACTTTTTCCGCAGCCGGAAGATCTCCCCGATAAAAAAGTACGCAGTCGGGAGACGGTCCCCTTGGGAAACGGCGCTACTGTACCGCTCCATACAGCGCAGGGACCGGTCGTAATCGTCGAGGTAGAAGTAAGCCTCCCCCATAATTTCCAGAAGCCGGTGGTTCCCCGCGTTGTGCCGCAGCCCCTGCTCCCCCCAGGTAATGACTTCGGCGTACCTGCGCTGGCGCTGCAAAGCCCACGTAAGCACCACGTAGGAGTTTTCAGAGGCTCTGTTCTGGTCGATCTCGTCAAGGCATATCCGCGCCGCCTCGCCGTAATAGGGCATGGCGTCCTCAAGACGGTTCTGCGATTCAAGGCTTCTCCCGATGTAATAGCTTTGCCACGCGGCGGCGCTTTCAGGGTTCGGCGCGGTGGTTTGCGGGAAAAGCGCACCGTCCAGAAACACCAGAAACACCGGAAACAATAGATAGGGCGTGTAGTATTTCATATCTGTTACTACTATCGGAAAGCCGCGCCCTTAAAAACAGTCTGTCCCGCGGGGAATAATTTGCGTTATTTCACGTTTATTGACATACCTTGCGGTTTGTTACTATATTTAATCTAACAACAGCACAAGGAGCGGTAAAAATGACTGAAGTACCGAACATGAAAGATATGAAAGAACTGTCGGGAGAGGATATTCTGACCATAGAAGAGGTGGCCAAGTATTTACGGGTGGCAGAACGGACTATTTACGACTGGGCGCAGAAAGGGGAGATTCCCGCGGGCAAGATAGGTACGGCCTGGCGTTTCAAGAAGTCGGAGATAGAAAAGTGGGTGAACGATCGGCTTTCTCTTAACAGTCTGGTGTCCCATACCGGCGCGGTGCATATCGAGTCGGTGATTTCGCCGGACCGGATCGTGTTTCTTGACCATGCCGCCAAGCGGGACGCGCTTTTGACTCTGGCGGATAACCTTGCCACTGCCCCGCAGATAAAGAATCGGGACGAGCTTGCGGCGGAGATTATCAAGCGGGAGGAGCTTATGAGCACCGCCATCGGCAAGGGGATTGCGATTCCCCATGTCCGCCTCTCTTCGGTTACGGATCTGGTGGTTTCGGTGGGTATCAGCAGGAAGGACATTATTGATTTTCAGGTCTTGGACGACGAGCCGGTGCGCCTTCTTTTTATGATAGCCGCGGCGTACAACCAGCACGCCTATTATCTCCAAACCCTCTCGTTTTTCAGCGCCCGTCTCAAGAACCAGGACCTCCGCCAGGCCCTGCTCGGCGCGGACAGTGTTGACACGGTATACAAACTGCTTTTGAACACCTATATCCCGCCGCCAGCCGGCCCCGCCAGCCCCGCCAGCCCCGCCAGCGGGTTTTAAACGGCTTCCTGCGGCGCGGCTCAAAGCCGGCAACGTCCGCTTTGAACCGCGCCGTCTTATGAAACCGCCGGCGGCGCGGAGGATTTTTATACGACTTGCGAAGGAGGGGACTTGAACCCCTATGCTAAAAGCACCAGATCCTAAGTCTGGCGTGTCTACCAGTTTCACCACCCTCGCGTTTCTCTCTTCTCTCGTGTCCCGGCGGGCGCCCTGTACCGCGCTTGTCAGTCGCCGCCCGCTTTGAGCCGCTCCGCAGGAAGCTTATATGCCCCCGCCGCCGGCGGTTTAGGCGCGGCCAGGGAGCAGGACGCTTTGTAAAAACTGCCGCGTCCGGTGGTTCGAAGGCTCGCTAAACATAACCTCCGGCGGCGCGGTTTCAAGGATAGCGCCCTCAAACATGAAAACCACCTTGTCCGCCACCTCCTTTGCAAAGCCCATCTCATGGGTAACCACCAGCATCGTCATCCCCGCATTCGCAAGGCCCTTCATCACCGCCAGCACTTCCCCCACAAGCTCCGGATCCAACGCGCTCGTCGGCTCGTCAAAGAGCATAATTTTCGGCTCCATGGCCAATGCCCGCGCAATCGCCACCCTTTGCTGCTGCCCGCCGGAAAGCTGCGAGGGGTAGGCGTTCATCTTATCCGCCAGCCCCACCCGCTCAAGAAGCTGCGCCGCTTTATCCCGCGCCGCTTTGGGCGGCACGTTCCGCACGTGGACCGGCGAGAGCATCACGTTTTCAACCGCGGTCTTGTGGGGAAACAGGTTGAAGCGCTGGAACACCATGCCCACCTCAAGCAGGGCGGTATTGCGCTCATGGAGGGGCATCTTCACGCGGTTCACTCCGTTCACGCAGTCAAAGAGCAGTTTGTTCTCAAGGTATATCCGGCCCTGATCAATGCGCTCAAGCCGGTTAAGGGAGCGCAGGTACGTTGATTTTCCGGCGCCCGAAGGCCCGATGATACAGACCACCTCCCGCTGTTCCACAGTCAGGGACACCTCTTTCAACACCGGAAGCGGGCCGAAGCTCTTACTCACCCCCACGGTTTTTATCATTTCACCCATAGGTCCCGCCTGCTGCCCGCCGGTATTCGGTATGCTCGTTATTCATAGATAGAATATCTTTTTTCCATCTTATGAAAGACCAGGGAAAACACGGCGGTTATGATAAGGTAGAGTATCATAGCGGGTATATACACCAGAGCCGACGCGGTTGACGACGAGATCGAGCGGGTAACTTTGGTAATATCCGCCAGTGCTATAATCGAAACCAGGGAGGCGTCTTTCAACACCATGATAAACTCGTTCCCCACAGGCGGAATGAGGCGCCTTATGGATTGGGGGATGATAACGAGGCGCATGGTTTGGGGGTAGGACATTCCCAAGGCTTTCGACGCTTCGAACTGTCCCTTGTCAATGGACTGTATCGCTGCCCGAATGATTTCCGCGCAGTACGCGGCGGAGTTAAGGGCAAACGCGATGAAAGCCGCGACGAAGCGGTTATTGATGGTAAGAACAGGCGTTATCTCCGGCAGGCCGTAGTAGATGAAGTAAAGCTGCATAAGGAGCGGCGTACCTCTGAAAAAGAAGATGTAGCCGCTGCAAAAGCCCTTGACCGCCGCGCTTTTCGCCATTTTTCCCAGCGCGAGAAACAGACTGAGCACAAGCCCCGCGGACACGGAAGCGAGGGTCAGCGCAATAGTAATCTGCGCGCCCTGGAGGAGCGGCGGTATCCAGCCCACTATCTTTTCTAACGCGCCCATACGCCGCTCCCGTGCCTTTTCTCCGTGTTTTCTCCGAATCTATTTCCGAACCGAGGAGACCAGATCCTGTTTAAATATATCCTGTGAGATCTTTTGTATCGTACCGTCGGCAAAAAGCTCGTCGAGCGCCTTGTCGAGCGCCGCGGTAAGCTGGTCGTTGCCTTTTTTAAGGCAGATGCCGAACTGTTCGTCCGCAGTTCCCTGCCACACGATTTCATAGGGGCTGTCCGCGCCGGACACGTACTTGAAGGCCACGAGGCTGTCAACCACGATAATCTCGACCCGCCCTACTTTGAGGTCCTCGAAACACTGCATAATGTTGTCGTATTCAAACACCTCGAACCCCACCCCTTGTTCCGCAAGGCGCGTGGCGTAAATATCCGCGGTGGTTTCCGCCTGATAGCTTACCTTATGCCCCGCGATGTCTTCCGGCTGCCCGATAGTAATGCCGGAGCCTTTGAGAAGCACGATGGTCATGGCGTTCCCGATATAGGGCTTCGTGAAGTTGTGCGCGGCCCTGCGTTCCGGGGTAATCGTAACCCCTGACATGATAACGTCGTAGTCTCCCTTGTTGACTCCGGCGAAGATGCCTTCCCATGCGTTATCCACGTATTTCACCGTAAGCCCCAGTTTGTCCGCCAGGGCCTTTGCGAGCTGCACGTCAAAACCGATAGGGGT
>JAITHR010000133.1 GCA_031279895.1 Spirochaetaceae bacterium | reverse complement strand
TGAAACAGCCGGAGGCTGGGCCTGTTTGAGCGCGGTTACGCGGAAAAGAAACCAAAACGGAGTTCCGAGAAAAAATGGATAAAAAAAATAAAGCGGCGTTCCTTCAAAAAGAGTATATTGATCCGGTTCGGGATCTGGGAGCCGCGCTTCTCCATGTTGACAAGCCCGGGCGCTATGCGGGCGGCGAATACGGGAGGCGCGCCGAAAGGGGCGCTGCGCTTCAGGCGGTCATGGCCTTTCCCGACCTCTATGAAATCGGCGCGGCAAACCAGGCGGTGCGGGTGCTGTATAACGGGCTTAACCGGCTGGAAGACGTCTCCTGCGATCGGGTCTTCGCGCCGGCGCCGGACTTTGAGGCGATCCTTAAGGCGCGGCGCCTTCCCCTGTACGGCCTTGACACCGGCATACCGCTCCACGCGGCGGATCTTCTCCTTATTACGATGGGCTACGAGCTGGGGATAACGAGCGCCCTTGCCATACTGGAGGCCGGGGGCATCCCCATCCTTGCCAAAGACCGCGGCGCGTCCGACCCGCTCGTGATTATGGGCGGGCCGTGCCTCTCCAACCCCCTGCCCTACACACGCTTTATCGACGCGGCGTGGATAGGCGAGGCGGAAGCGGGCTTTTTCAATCTGGCGGCGGGCCTCGCGGCGCTCAAGAAAAGAGGCGCTGACCGCGCCGCGCTCGGTGAGACGCTCCGCGCCCATCCCGCGGTCTACTGCGCGGGCAAAACCGGCGTTACCCGTGCGGTAGACGACCTCTTCGCGGCGCGTCCGCCGGATGCGGCGGTATTTCCGGTTCCTACCATGAAGCCCGTGCAGCACCACGGATCCGTGGAAATCATGCGGGGCTGCCCGAACGGGTGCCGGTTCTGCCACGCCGGGTACTGGTACCGGCCCATGCGCCAGAAAAGCCCGCGCACCGCGGCGCTGGAAGCCGCGGCCTTTATACGGGAGGGCGGGTACCAGAAGATAAGCCTCTCCTCCCTTTCAACCGGAGATTATCAGGGCATCGACGCGCTGGTAACGTCCCTTACCAACGCCTACGCGCCGGAGCGGGTCTCTTTCCAGCTTCCGTCCCTTAAGATCTCCTCTTTCTCCCTGCCGATTCTGGCGGACGTGGCGGAGGTGCGGAAAAGCGGCCTGACCTTCGCGGTGGAAACGCCGGAAACGGACTGGCAGGCCGGCATAAACAAGGCGGTGCCCCGTGAAGCTGCGCGGGAAATCCTCCTGGCCGCGAAAAAACACGGGTGGCGCGGGGCGAAACTGTATTTTATGCTGGGGCTTCCGCCGGCGCTCTCCCAAGGCCGTGACGAGGCGGCGCGGATTATCGAGTTCGTGCGGGATTTGGGACGGGAAACCGCCTTTCGTTTTCATATCAACGTGGGAACCTTCGTGCCGAAGCCCCACACGCCCTTTCAGCGGGCGCCGCAGCTTGACGAGGAGACGGCGTTGAAGAAACTGACCGCTATCCGCGCCGGCCTCAAGCCGCTGGGACACAAGGTCAGTATCCAGGACCCGTTTATGTCAACCCTCGAAGGGATTATAAGTCGGGGGGACGAGCGGATCGGGGGCCTTATCGCACGTGCGTTCCGCAAAGGGTGCCGGCTCGACCCGTGGGACGATCGGATACGCAAGGATATATGGCGGGAGATTTTGGAAGACGCGCCTTTCGCGGCAACGGTTCTGGCGGGTCGGGACCTGAAAGAACCGCTCTGTTGGGACGTGATCGAGCCCGGGCCTTCTCCGCGGTATATACGGGAGGAAGCGGAGAAATCCCGGCGCCCGGAAACCACCGCGCCCTGCGCCGCGCCCTGCCCCAATCCCTGCGGGGTGTGCGGCGGCTCCCGGTCCGTGGCGCTCTGCGATCCGGCTGAGGCTTCTTCCCTGCCCCCGCCCCCGCCGCCCGTGCCGCCGCCGCCAGCGCCTGGTGAAACCGGCGCCTGCCGCGTACTTTTCTCGTTTGCGAAAACCGGTTCCGCGCTGTTTCACAGCCACCTGACCGCGCTGGAGGTTTTTGCGATGGCCTTCCGGCGCGCCGGTATCCCCGCGGCCTACTCGCAGGGCTTTAACCCGCTACCGCGCCTTGAGATTCCCGCGCCCCTGGGGGTGGGCGTGGCCGGGGAGTGCGAGATCGCGTGTATTGATACCGCCTGTTTTGTGGATGCCGAGGACTTTGTCCGCCGCCTAAACCCGATGCTTCCCGAAGGTTTCCGTGTTACCCAAGCGATGAACCTCTTTATTCCCGCCGGTAAGAAGAAACACTCCCTCTCGTCGCTCCTGTGGGGGTCGCTCTACGAGGAGCCGGTGCCGGCGTTTAAGGAGAAAGCCTACCGCCTCTCCCGTTCCTCCTATTCTTTCTTGACCCGCCGTGCGGTGCTGGCCCGCAGCCTCGAAGACCCGGACACGCCGGACTCCTATTTTAACGTGGTGCGCGGCCTGTACCCTCTTCTCGATTCGCCTGCGCCTCGGTAACAGGCGCTATCCCCAGCCGGTCCATGAGCCGGTCAAGTTCCGCGGCCACCTCTTCGGCGCTGTGATTTTCAGATCTGAGGCGCTGCCGCGCTGTTTTGAGTGTTTCAAGGGCCTCCCCCAAATCAACGCTCCAGAGCCGCTCGATGCCTTTCCGTAGCCTGCCCGCCAGAGCGGGGCATCCGCCGCCGGTGGAGACGCCCGCCACCGCGTCTCCCCGCCGCACGAGCGCCGGAAAGAAAAACGTGCAGAGCGCGGGGTCGTCAACCACGTTGACCGGTATGCCCAAGGATCCCGCGTCAAAGGCAAGTCGGGCGTTCAGGGCGCGGCAATTAGTGGCCGCGATGACCAGCGCCGCGCCGGAGAGCGCCGCGGGATCGTCATAGCCCCGGGCCACAAGACGCGCCGGCGGACAGAGCGCCCGGACCGCTTCAGACGGTTCGGGGTCGAACACCGTAACCTGCGCGTGGAAGTCGAGCAACGCCCGTATCTTGCGGGACGCCACCGCGCCGCCGCCTGCCACCACGCACCGTTTGCCCGTAAGGTCAACAAAGAGGGGAAAAAACGCCATCTCCGTCTCCGCCGCCGTCTCCGACGGTTTCATAAGCTTCCTGATACCGCGGCAAAGCAGACAACGCCAGCTTACAGCCGCTGTACAGGAAGCCGTTTAAAACCGCCGGAGGCGGGCTGCCGCCTGCCACCACGCACCGTTTGCCCCTAAGGTCAACAAAGAGGGGAAAAAACATTGAAAAATGACGCTTCGATATGTGCGCAGGTTCGGCGCAAATCCTGTTCCAGCGGGCGGTCTTCGGTGAGCGGCGTGAAGTACGCCAGAGTCTCCCCCAGGGTTTGCGCCGCCGGCGCCGGTATCGTAACCGTGTCTCCCCGCAGGTGGAGCGCCTGCGCCGCCGCGAGGAGACACGCCGCGAAGGTCTGGCCCGTAAGTTCGATAACCCGCAGGCAGTCCCGCGCCGCAATGGTTCCCATACTCACCTTGTCCTGGTTATGACATTCGGTCGAGCGGGAAAACACGCTTGCCGGCATGGTGTTCTTGAGCGCTTCGGCGGCCCAGGCGGAAGACCCGATCTGCACCGCTTTGAACCCGTGGTGGAGGCCGGCTTGAGATCCGGTGAGGTTTGAAGGCAGACCGCGGTTATACTTGGGGTCAACAAGGAGCGCCAGCTGCCGGTCGAGGAGGTCCGCCAGGTTAGCCGTGACGGTTTTGAGCGTGTCCATCGCAAGGGCGATATGCCCGCCGTAGAAATGCCCGCCGTGGTACGCTTTGCCGGTTTGCGGGTCAATAAGGGGATTATCGTTCGCGCTGTTCATTTCAGTCTCGATGAATTGCCGCAGCGTGTCCGCCATGTCATAAAAAAGCCCGATAACGTGCGGCGCGCACCGGAGCGAGTAGGGGTCTTGTATCTTTTCCTGTGTTCCGCCGCCGCCTTCGCCGCCGAGCGCGTCGAAGATACGCGCCGCAGCGTGTGCCTGTCCCGCGTGGGGTTTTGCCGCAAAGAGGCGCGGGTGGAAGTGGCCGGGATTCCCCCTGAGCGCGAGGGTGTTGAGCGCGGTAATCCTACACGCCAGATCCGCAAGGTATCGGGCGCGGGAAAAAGCGATGGCCCCAAGCGCGTTCATAACCGCGGTGCCGTTCATAACGGCAATCGCTTCTTTGGGCCGGAACCGGTACGGCTCCCGATTGACCGACGCAAGCGCCTGCGCCGCCTGCACGGTTTCGCCGCGGTAGCGCACCTCCCGCTCTCCCGCAAGGGCGCCTGCCAGATACGAAAGGGGCGTGAGGTCTCCAGACGCGCCGACCGACCCTTCCTCCGGTATCCGCGGGAGGATGTCCTTTTCAATAAAAAAGGAAATTGCGCGGAGGAGATCTATGCTGACCCCTGAAAACCCGTATGCCAGGGTATTGAGCCGGACAATCATAACCGCCCGCACCGCTTCGTCGTCGAGATACGCGCCCAGCCCGCATCCGTGATAGCGCGTGAGGTTGAGCGGCAGGGCGTTGTAGTATTCCGGCCCCACGGTTTCCGTACAGGAGTCTCCGTAGCCGGTGGTTACGCCGTAAACAGGCGTCCCTTCCGCAAGCAGCTTGTCAAGAAGGTCCGCCCCGGCCTGTATACGGTCCACGAACTCGTGCGCGTTACAGAGCGTAACCCCGCGCCTTTGGTATGCGGCGTCCACAAGCGCCTCGATCGTAAGCCGATCTTTTCCAATAGTTATCATAATAGACCGCCAGTATACCCGAACCCC
>JAITHR010000082.1 GCA_031279895.1 Spirochaetaceae bacterium | reverse complement strand
AACTATCAAACGTCGTTTGATACGGTGATTACTACCTGCCGGCTTTTTATAAAGTATATCAATCATTAAGGAGGATATACATGAAACATTCCAAACTTTTTTTGACGGGAATGGCGGCGCTGCTGCTGTCATTCGGGCTTATGATGACCGGCTGCGACAGCGGCGGCGGGAGCGACGACCCGCCTCCGCCCAAGCCGGACACCTCGGTAACGTACCGGAGCACCGCCACCATCTCCACTGTGCCGTACACCTTCATTCTTGAGGTGGTCAAAGCACCGGCGGCGGGCGCGTCTATCCGCGCCTATACGCCCGCGGCAACCGACACGTTCGTCCTGTACGCCGGACCCACGGCCTCCTTCGGGGATGATTACGACAAAGTGGAAGGCACGGTCGAGGCGTCGGATACTGCCGGCGAGGTTACGACCCTCACGCTGACCACCGACGCCGCGGACACGATCACCGCGACAATCTCCGCTGCCGGCGGGCTCACCAGTCTGAACGGCGCCATCGGCTCCGTCACCATCGCGGAGACCACCGCCCTCACGCCGGTGCTGCCGCTTGAGGCGCTCGGCGGCGCGACCATCGCCATTACCGGCACGATGAAATCCGGCTCGACCCTCACCGCGGCGGTTTCGGCCATCACCCCCGCTGCCGCGGGCAACGGGATCAAGTCGTACCAGTGGCTGCGGAACGGGACGCCTATTGAAGACGCTACCGCGCTTGAGTACGACCTTTTGGGTGATGACGTCGGGGCAACGCTGAAACTGCGCCTCACGGTGCTGGGCTATACGGGCCATGTTGACAGCGATGCAACCGTCACCATAACCGAAGGCTTCAAGCTGGCGGCGAACACCTATACGGTGGTTGCCGCAGAGTCGAATGTCGACGCGGCCACAAAGGTACACTACGCCACCAGCACCCAGCTCTTGACGTACTTCACCTCGAGCAGCACGACCGAGACCCTTCTTCAGGACACCAGCCTCGACAAGGTGCTGTCCGGCCTTTCCGCAGGGGACACGTTTGTGGTTGACTCGAACGGCCTCATCACCGCCGTTACAGCCGGCGTTACCACCGCTCCTGATGCCGCGGCACTCACCTCGGTGCTTGCGGGCGTCGCGAACAGCGGAACCGTAACCCTGGGCATGACCACGACGCTTGACGAGAGCCTCACGGTGCCGGCGAACAAGACCCTGAACGCCGCAGACAAGACTCTGGGCACCAGCGGGACGGAAACCGTTACCATTAACGGCACCCTGATTTCGGGAACCACCGCCAGCAAAAAGGCAACCCTCAGCGGCGGCGTGGTCATCACCGCGGGCGCCGCCGAAGCGAACCTTGCCGCTGACGGCGTGGTAACGGTCTTGGGCTCGGGCAGCACAATCGATCTTGCCAGCGGCGCGTCGATCAAAGTCGAGGGGAACAACGCCAGCCTCATAGTGGGCACCGGCGGCGCCACGACTACCTTTGTCAAAGCAACCATCACCGCAACCGCTAACGCGGCACTCACCGCCGCGGCCAGCACCGGCGCGGTGAACATCGGCGGCACGAGCGTTGCTCTGGCCAACGGCGGCACCATCACCACGCTCTCAACCGCGGCGCTCTCCGCCGGAGACGGCACTGACGACACGGCGCTTACCCTTGTAACCATCACGGCGCCCGCCGGCGGAGACACCATCACGGGCACCGCAGGCGGCGTCCTCACGATTCCGGCCAGCGGCATCGCGTTTGCCGCAGGCGGCACTGCCGCCATCATCGGAAACGGCGCCCTCGTGATGGGCGACACCAACAAGGTTACGCTCGCCAAGGCAACCTACACCGCTGACGCCTCCGGCGGCGGCAGCTTTGCGGCAGGCGTGTTTACGATGGCCGTCGACGACACGCTGGTCCTTATTGCCAACGGCAAAATCGAAATCGCGGGAAGCGGCAAAGTGGCCGTGGGCGCGGTGTATGAAATCAAAGGCGCGGGCGCCTGGACCGCGAGCGGCGCCGCCGTTACCTTTACCGCGTCAGCCGGAGACACCGGCGTCGTCACCGGCGGCACCGACGCGACCCTTACCCCCAGCACCGCCACCGCGGAAATCGCGGTACTCGCCGCGGCAAACTCCGGCACAGGCATAACCTTCAGCGGCACCAGCACTTTCGCGGTTGACCTTACCACCAACGGCAAAATCAGCTTGGCCGTCGGCGGCAAAATCAAGCTTACGGCAGACACTGATGAAATAAAGCTGACCGGTACTACCGGTATCATTGGCGGCACTGCCGTCAATAGCAACGACAAGTTTGCCAATGGGAATGGTTCAACCAGTAGCTTACCGATACTTGCTAACGGACTTATAACCGGCAGAGGTAGCGCCTACACTATTTACAAGGACTTAACCAAAGCAGATTTTCAGGCCAGCTAATCCCGCATCATAGCGGACAGCAGGCGCGGTTCCCCCACACCACGGGGGGCCGCGCCTTTCTTTTTGCGCCACGCCGCACCCCGAACCACAACCCGCCCCTTATCACGCACAACAACGCACGGCTTCCAAAGCGCCCGCCGTTGCGCGAAGCGTAGCCGCGCCTAAGCAACACTGATTCGCTCAACGGACAGGGTGTTGCACCACTCGGAAACAACAGGCGGCCATGCTGAGACAGCCGGAGGCTGCGCCTCGAACAACGACGGTCTGCTGACGGTCATGGCCGCCTTGGAACTGAATCATACCGGAGTAAATCTGAATCTTTCCAGAGCGGAAATGAATCTTTCCAGAACGGAAATGAATCTTTCCGGGGCGGAAATGAATCTTTCCAGAGTGTATCTGAATCATTCCGGGGCAGGCATGGTCATGTGCGACTCGGGGATGAATGTTTTTGTGTTGGAAACATTCATGCGCGGTTTGTCTCCGACGGTTTCATAAGCGTCTTGATACCGCGACAAAGCGGCAGCCTCCGGCTGTTTCAAAAGCGTCTCGATACCGCGGCAAAGCGGACGGAGACTGGTTTGAGGCGCGAGGCTGCGCCGCGCCCCGAACCACCACACGCCCCTTACTACGCACAACAACGCACGGCTCCCGAACCGCCCGCCGTTGCGCGAGAGCGTAGCCGCGCCTCAACAGTAGCCAGTGAAGTAACCGGACACGGTGTTGCGCCTCTCTCAAACAACAGGCGGCCATGCTGAAGCCGTCGGAGACGGGCCGGAGGCTGCGGAGACGGCGGCGCTGGGATTTACTTTAAAGGGGATGGCAGGTTATATTTGTGTTATGGAAGTAGAAAACAATTCGACCACAACACTGGCAAAACAGGGCGTTACCGCAATAGGGCGTATTATCAGCGGGGCGTTCTGTCTGGCGGCAAGCGCCGCTCCCCCGCTTATCAGTATCGTGCTGGGGGGTATCGCCGCCGTTGTAGGGCTTGGCGCCTTCTTTTCCCGCGATCCAGATGATAAAAAAATCGGCGGCATTGTCGCGGTCGGGGGATTCCTCGCTCTGGCCGCAAAACTTCCCGCATCGCCGGCGCCGGTACGGGCCGTTGCCGGAACCCTCCTCTTTCTGGGCGCGGTCGGGTTCCTCACGCTGGGTATCTGGAAAGGTCTCGCGTTCCTGCGGCGGCTCAAAGCACGCGGATGAACTATCTCATCGAAACCTACGGGTGCCAGATGAATACCGCGGAGTCCGCTTCGTTCCTTCTGGTACTCAAAGAGCGCGGGTGGGTTCAGGCGCGAAACAAAGAGGATGCGGATCTGGTGCTGATAAATACCTGCTCGGTGCGGGCTACCGCCGAAAGACGGGTCAGAGGCAGAATCGCCCAATACGAAGCGCTCAAAAGAAAACGCCCCTTCACCCTGATTATCGCGGGCTGTATGGCCTCCCGCCTGGGAGATACCCTCAAAACTGACTATAAAGCGGTGGATTACGTCATGGGAACCGCGTCGCGCCCCCTGTTTCCCCATATCCTTGAGGCCCTCGAAGGGGGTATCCCCTTTGTGGAAGACACGGAAAAGCCCGCGTTCTCCTTTGCCCCTTTCCACCTTGAAGACGGGAGGTTCTGTAGTTTCATCCCCATTACCCACGGGTGCGATAATTTCTGCTCCTACTGCGTGGTTCCCTATGTGCGCGGGCCGGAAATCTCCCGGGACCCCGCGGCGATCTTTGCGGAAATCAGGCTTGTGGCGGAAAAAGGAGCGCGGGAGATTATGCTTCTGGGGCAAAACGTCAATTCCTACTACTGGGACGGCGGCTCGGTCGGGAAAAACCTCGATTTCCCCAGACTGCTTGAGGCGGTTGCCGCCGAAATCGAAAAAACCCCTATCCGCTGGATACGGTTCCTCTCAAGCCACCCCAAAGACCTCTCGACCAGGGTCATCCGCGTCATGGCTGACCGTCCGGCCTTTTGCCGGCACCTGCACCTCTGCGCCCAACACGGCTCGAACGCGATTCTGCGGGCCATGAACCGGCGCTATTCCAGAGAACAGTACCTCGAACTGGTGGATGAAATAAGAGGCGCCATGCCGGACATCACGTTTTCCACCGATATGCTCATCGGCTTTCCGGGGGAAATGAAAGAAGACCACGCCCAAACCCTCGACCTTATGGAACGGGTCAGGTTTCTCTACGCCTATATGTACCACTACAACCCGCGGGAAGGTACGCCGGCGTTTGAGATGCCCGGACGCATCGGGCAGGGGCTTAAAAGAAAACGGCTGGGGGAAGTTATTGCATTACAGAAACAACATACGTTAGAATTATTACAAAACCGCGTAGGCTCAAGAGAGACGGTTCTTGTGGAAGGCGTGTCCCGAAGAAACGCGGAAGAATTACTAACCCGCACGGAACGGGATGAACGGGTGGTTGTTCCGGGGAAACGGTGCATGATAGGCTCTTTCGCCGAGCTTACCCTGGAATCACTTTGGGGCAATACCTTCCGCGCAAAGGAGCTTTCCCTATGCCCTGGCGACTAATCAGTTTCTTTCTCGTTTTCTCGGTATTCCTTGTTTTTATTCTCTCCAATCTGGGAAACAGGTGCGATATTTCATTCATCAACCCCCAATGGATACTGAAAGACGTGCCGGTATTCATTACGGTCTTCGTCTCCTTTCTGTTGGGCATGATTTGCAGCACCCCGCTCATCATCGCGGCGCGTTTTAAGAAAACCAAAAAGACGCGCCTCCAGGCACACGCGGAAACCAACAGCCCAGAACCCCCCAATGGAGACGCCTAGCACGCCCCGGGTTCCCCGCGGGCTTCTATGCTTTGTGTGCCTGTGCGTCTGCGTTTTAGGAAGCGCGCGTCTTGAAGCGCAGAACGCGGGGCAGGTTCCCCTGTCGGAGGTCATGCAGAGCCTCAAGAAAATCCAACACGCGCCGGACACCCCGAAGGCCGAGCGTTACGCGGCGCTGGTAAAGCAGGCGCGGCTCCTCCGCCTTGCCGGAGACCTTGAAGGCGCGGCGCGGTCATGGCAGGAAGCTGAGGCGGAGGCGGAGGGCGGGAACAGAGAGGCGGCGCTCCTTGAGGGCGCGTGTTGTTTCTTTGCGTTAGGGGAGACGGAGAAAGCGGAGAACGCGGTCAAGTCAGTGCTAAAGACCGCGAAGGACGAGGAACAGGTTCGCCGCGCAATCTATCTTTTCGCGCAAATCGAAGTCTTTCAGTCAGGGGAGCTTTCCCCGCTTTCCGCCCTTATCAATAACCGCGATTACGAACAGTACCGTCCCGGCATATACTACCTCCTCTGGCGCTTTTCCGGCGCCGACCAGTACAAGAACCGGCTGGCGGCGGAATACCCGGAAAGCCCGGAAGCCCGCATCGTGCAGGATCCCGCGAAAGTTACCGTCGCGCCTACCGCCCTATGGCTCCTCTTTTCCGGTCGGGAGGGGGTAACGCTGGACGCGGCGCGGGAACCGCCGGATGTTTCCCTCCGGCTTCCGCTTCCGGTTCCCTCGCCGCCTGTTTTTGCGGAACCGGAGCGGAAGCCCGTGGCGCTGCAAGCCGGCGTGTTCAGCAGGGAAGCGAATGCCGCGGCCATGGCCGAACGCCTCAACGCCGCGGGCTTTGAGAGCGCCGTGAGCCGCCGCGCCCATGAAG
>JAITHR010000045.1 GCA_031279895.1 Spirochaetaceae bacterium | reverse complement strand
GCAGGCATGGTCATGTGCGGGGCGGAGGCCGCGCCCCTAAGCGGGCGCTGATTACTTAGAGCCGCGGCGCGGGAAGCTTATGGAACCGTCGGAGACGGCGCGAGAGCGTAGCCGCGCCTTAGTAAGAACCAGCCCGCTCACCGGACACGGTGTCGCACCGTTCGGAAACAACAAGCGGCCCTGCTGAAACAGCCGGAGGCTGCTTAGAGTCCCTTAGCGGGACGCTTATGTGCCTCCGGCGCCGGCGGTGGAGCGGCGGAACTCGTCTATAAGCGCGTCATTAAGGCTGCGGAGCATCTCCGGCGCTTTTCCCCCGACCGGTACGTTGTCGATGTGGCTCGCGGCCCGGCAAAACGTGGTGGAACCGGAGATCATAACCTCGTCGGCCTCCATCATCTCCCGCACCGTAAACGCCTCTTCCCGTACCGGTATCCCCAGGTCCCCGCAGTGGCGTATAAGGTGCGCCCGCGTAATCCCCGGAAGGATAAGGTTGTCCGTCGGCGCGCTCTGAAACGCCCCGTTTCTGAAAATATGCACGTTGCAATGGGAACATTCGGTTACCCGCTCCCCCCGATGGAACACCGCCTCGTAGGAACCCTCCCGCTTGGCGCGTTCGCTTGCAAGCACGTTGGGAATAAGGTTGAGGGTCTTGATATGGCAGTGAAAGAAGCGCGTGTCCTCCACGGTGATAAGCCGGACTTTTTGAGAGGAGTTCGGAAGGGGAAGGGCGAGGGGCTTCAGCATGACCCAAAGGTTCGGCACGGCCCCCTCCGGGAAGGCGTGGGCACGTTCCGCGACGCCCCGCGTGAGCTGCCAGTACACAAACTGGTCGGGACTGTCAACCTTGCGGACAAGATCGTACAGCAGGGACGCAAGCTCGTCTTTGCGCTGCGCGGGACGCATACCGAGCAGCTCCGCGCTCCGAAAAAAGCGGTCGATATGCTCGTCAAGCGCGAAGATACGGTAATTCGCGCTCAAAGTCGCGTCGTATACCCCGTCGCCGAACCAGCACGCCCGGTCGTTCATGGGAACGGTCATCTCCTCGATGAGGCCGAAAGCGCCGTTGTAATAGCCAAGATTTTTCATACCCTGAGTATAGGCCGGCGCCGGGCGGGTGTCCAATCCGCGCCACTTGTCACGGCGGCTTCCGTCCGGTATGATAGGGATATGTCTATGCCATGTATCAAAGAGATGTTAGCCGGCCCCGCCCGGTCCCAAGAGGTTACGGCGCGGGGATGGGTGCGGACGAAACGGGAACTGAAGAACCTTGTCTTCGTGGAAGTGTATGACGGCTCCTGTTTCAACGGAATCCAGTGTACCTTCGAGCGCGGGTGCGCGGATATGGCCACTCAGGCGGCGCTCGCCTCGCTGTCAACCGGTTGTTCCGTGGCGGTGAAAGGAAAGGTGGTGCCTTCCGCAGGTTCCGGCCAGGCGGTGGAAATCGCCGCCAGCGGCATCGATATTATCGGAGACGCGCCTTTTGAAACCTACCCGCTCCAAAAGAAACGGCACTCCCTCGAATTTCTGCGGGAATGCGCGCACCTTCGGGCGCGGACCAACACCTTCGGCGCGGTCGCCCGCGTGCGCAGTTGCCTTGCCTTCGGGGTTCACCGGTTTTTTCAAGAGCGCGGGTTCCACTGCGTCCATACCCCGATTATCACCGCCAACGACGCGGAGGGCGCGGGCGCGCTCTTTCAGGTAACCGCCCTTGACCTTGAGGCCCTGGCCGCGTCCGGCAAGGCGCCGGATTACGGGCGGGACTTTTTCAGGAAGCGGAGCTACCTTACGGTTTCGGGCCAGCTTGAGGCAGAGACCTACGCTACGGCGCTCTCCCGCGTCTACACCTTCGGCCCCGCGTTTCGGGCGGAACACTCGAACACCGCCCGCCACCTGGCGGAGTTCTGGATGATTGAGCCGGAGGTCGCGTTCGCGGATCTGGGGGATCTCATGGACCTTGCGGAGGAATTTCTTACCTACCTTTTTGACCTTGCGCTGCGGGAGTGCGCCGAGGATCTCGCGTTTTTTGATTCCCGTATGGAAAAAGGGCTGCGCTCTTCCTTGCAAAAAGTCCTTGACTCCCGATTTGCCCGTATCACCTATACCGACGCGGTGGCGGAGCTTGAGAAAAACGCCGGAACTTTCACGTTTAAGCCCTTTTGGGGGTGCGACCTCCAGAGTGAGCATGAAAGATTTCTTACCGAGCAGGTTGCCAGGGGGCCGGTGGTAATCACCGATTTTCCCCAAGAGATAAAGCCTTTCTATATGAAGCAAAACGATGACGGGAAAACCGTGCGGGCCATGGACGTGCTCTTTCCCCGTCTGGGAGAGATTATCGGCGGGTCCCAGCGGGAGGAGCGGCTCGACCGCCTTGAGCGCCGGATGACCGAATCGGGCATGAAAGCCGAGGATTATTCCTGGTATCTTGACCTCAGACGCTACGGCACGGTTCCCCACGGCGGGTTCGGCATGGGATTTGAGCGGCTCGTCCAGTACGTTACCGGCATGGCGAACATACGGGACGTTATTCCCTATCCCCGCGTCGTGGGACAGGCGGACTTTTAGGGGGACCCGCCCTTTTTCCCTCTCTACTATCAAGCATGAAACGATATTTTTGCGCTACGATCGCTACGATCGGTACGGTTTTCGCGGCGTTTTTTCTTTTTCCCTCTCGCCTCGCGGCCCAAGAGAAAGAGCAGAAGGATATTCCCCGACCCGCGGTGAACGCCCAGGCAGCGGTACTCATAGACGGGGCCACAGGCGCGCTCCTTTTTAACAAGAACGGGGATCACGCCATCCCGCCGGCGTCTCTGGCGAAACTTATGACCATCCATATTGCCTTAAACGAAGTGGCCGAAGGCCGGGCTTCCCTTGACGATACGGTAGATCTTCCGCGCCAGACCTGGGCCGTCAGCCAGCCCCCGCGCTCCAGCCTCATGTACCTTGCCTCCGGCCAGACCGTTACGCTGCGGGAGCTGCTCCTCGGCCTGGCTATCCCGTCGGGAAACGACGCGGCTGTGGCGGTGGCGCTCCATTTCGCCCCCACGGTCGAAGCTTTTGCGGAGCGTATGAATCAGGAAGCCCGCTGGTTCGGGCTTTCGGCGACCCGTTTTGTGGAACCCTCCGGTATTTCGGAGTTCAACACCACCACCGCGCTTGAGTTCGCGTTTTTTTGCCGGGAATACCTGAAAATCCATCCAGAGGCCCTGGCCGACTATCATTCGGTTAAGGAGTTTGTCTACCCCAAGGAAGAAAACTGGCTCCCGGCCTATCGGGGCCGGATGCGATCCGCCTCGCGCCTTAACAACAATAATTTGCTGGGGACCTTTGAAGGGGTTGACGGGCTAAAAACAGGGTACATAGACGAATCGGGCTATAATATCGCTATTACCGCGGAACGCCGGGGCACCCGTTTCATCGCGGTCATTCTGGGCGCCCCCAGCATCCGCGCCCGGGACGAAGACGGAAGGAGTTTGCTCTCCTGGGGCTTCGATCACTTTAAAACCCTGCGACCGGAGCCGGCGCCCCTTACGCCGGCGCGGGTCTGGAAGGGAAAGCGCGACGACGCCGAGATTAGTGTTGAAAAATCGCTTTTGGAGTTTACGACGTTTACCGAGCGGGGGCATAACCTCCGCTGGGAAACGGAGCTTGCGGACCCCATTATCGCCCCGCTTCCCGCGCATAGCGAAGTGGGTATGCTGGTTCTGTACGACAGTCAGGGGGAACTTGAACGATTCCCCCTGACCATTACCGGAGAACTTGAGCGGGGCGGCTTCCTGAAGCGCCTGTGGGATGCGATACGACTGTTTTTCCGTTCTTTAAAAGACTAAATAAACACGTCTTCCCATACTTGTAATTTACGCGGTTCCCCCCCCGTCCATTTCTGGATAGGGAGGATCGGCAGTAGATTCTTGGCCTAATAACGTATCTAATTCCTGTTCCAGTCCCTGCAAAGTGGCTTCAAGCTCGCGGATTCTTCTGATGGAATACTGGATCTTTTTCCCCCACAAGCGTTCACACGTCTTGTCGAGAACAGATTCGAACGATACATTATCGGAAAGTATGACGGATTCTTTATCAAAAATCATAGCATAAATATACTCTATCGCATAAAGAATCCGCAAGCGCTCTTTGATTGATTTCCTTATGAAAACGTTTGAAAACCTTTAAAAGAATTACTGCTTTTCGGGAGCCTCTTCAGAAACGCCTATCGTAAAGTCCGAAACGTGAGATCCGCCCGTTTTTCCATTGTCAAATGCTCTAATAAAGGTTACTACCGCGATAAAGGCGATGAGTATCAGTACCAATTTCCTCATAACTTCCTCCGAACCGTCTGGTTCGTATAAAATCTTTTTAAGAGTGTAATATTATGACTTAAGGAAATCAAGAGGATTGACCGCCCTTCCGTTCTTGTAGAGCGCGAAATGGAGGTGCGGGCCCGTACTGTAACCGGTACTGCCGACCTCTCCGATCTTCGTTCCCTGGGACACGTGGGTTCCCTGCGTTACCGAGGTCGCGTTTAAGTGGGCGTACATGGTTTGGTATCCGCCGCTATGGGTAATAATGATGTATTTTCCGTACACCGAATTAAGCCCCACTGTCGAAATCCGCCCCTCCATAGCCGCCTTTATCGGCGTACCGGTGCTGGCGGCCAGATCCAGCGCCGCGTGGAAGCGCCGCGCTCCGGTTATGGGGTCTTTGCGCCAGCCGAAGGGAGAGGTAAGGCGCCCGCGGATAGGATAGATAAAAAGCTCCCCCAAAACCAGCTTGATGTCTTCGCTCCGCATCTTGGCGCCCGGAATAAAGAGCAGGGTTTTCGGGTGGATATTCGCGCTCTGTATATCGTTGGCGTCAAGGATGGCTTCCAAAGGAACGCCCATTGTTCGGGAAATCTTATCGAGGCTGTCTCCTTTTTTGACCGTATAGGGGATACCGTCCATGTTGGGTATCCGCAGCACGTCCCCCTTCTTGAGGAGGCGGGCGCTTGAAATGTTGTTGGACGCGATGACGGCGTCTATGGAAATCGCGTGATTGGCGGCGATTCTCGATAGGGAATCCCCGCTTTTTACGGTGTAGGTTTCCCACACGAAGGTTTCGATGATATTAAGGGGTATGGCCTCGCCGGAGTCCTCCCGCGCCGCATCGGACAGTCCGGCGTAGGCCGCAAGGTTATCCTGAAGCCCCGTGTCGGACCCCGGCTCCAGGGTATACACCCCGCTGGGAAGCAGGCTCGTTTTGAGGGCGTGTAAAAAATCACGGGGCCAGTTGAGGGAGACAAGGGCGAAAACGGTAATGCCCCCCAAAACGATAATCGTAAGGCGGGTAATACCCAACGATCTGGAAGGAACGGATCCTTTTTTAGACGCGGCGCCCGAAGGCAGAACAACAGTTGGCATATAAGTATTTGATTGGGAAATAATGGGGATAAAAGACGGCTCTTTTTTTTTATCGAACCGCTGAACCGACGCGGGGCTTTGCTTAATCCGGGACATCAGGGTGCCCCGGAGTACGTCCTGCCCGGAAATCTCCGCGTTCCGCGGCTTGTCCTGAACCATAGGCGGCGCGGATTTGCGGCGATTAACCTGTTGTCGCATGATTAGTTCATTCATCATGCCTACTTTATCGACATAAACCAGGAGAATGATTATACTTACTCTTACTATGGATCGCATTATTGAAAGTACGGAAACCGCGGAAGCGGGAGAAAACAGGGAAAACAGGGAAAACAACAAAAAACGCGGGACTTTAAGGCCGGCACGGGCGGTGCTGGGCGCCTTTTTCTGCGCCCTCCTGGTAAAAGCGCTCCTGTTTGACATTATGATCGTCGAAGGACTCTCCATGTTCCCGGTCATCCGGCCCGGCACCGCGCTCGTGGTGGGCAAAACCGCCTACGGATTACGCCTTCCCTGGTCAAAGGGGTATCTCCTCCGCTGGTCTTTGCCCAGAGCCGGAGACGTGGTCGTCTTTTATACCCCCCACGGAGAGATCGCGGTGAAACGGTGCGCCGAAATAACCGACCGGGGCGCTTTTATCGCCCTGGGGGACAACCGGCGCAGCTCCTACGATTCCCGTTCCTACGGCCCTGTTCCGATACATAACATAATAGGAAAAGTATTGGCCGCCTCCGGCCAGCCTCCGGCTGTTTTAAAAGCTTCCCGCGAAGCGGCTGTAAGTAATCTTTGACCGCTTACAGGCGCGGCGCGTGAAGCTTATGGAACCGTCGGAGACGGCGCCGGAGGCGGCGGCCAACCTCCGGCTGTTTTAAAAGCTTCCCGCGAAGCGGCTCAAACTAATCTTTGACCGCTTAGAGGCGCGGCACGTGAAGCTTATGAAACCGCCGGCAGCCTCCGGCTGTTTTAAAAGCTTCCCGCGAAGCGGCTCAAACTAATCTTTGACCGCTTAGAGGCGCGGCGCGTGAAGCTTATGAAACCGTCGGAGACGGCGTCGGAGACGGCGTCGGAGGCGGCGGCCAGCCTCCGGCTGTTTTAAAAGCGTCTTGCGAAGCGGCTCAAACTAATCTTTGACCGCTTACAAGCGCGGCACTGGACGCTTATGGAACCGTCGGAGACGGCGGCTGTTTTAAAAGCGTCTTGATACCGCGCCTAAGCGGTCTCCGCTTGCGGTGAGCCGCGAAACAGGACGCTTTTGTGCCTCCGCCGCCGGCGGCATCCGGTATACCTTTTACGGCATCCGGTATACCTTTTGGGACATCCGGTATACCTTTTGGGACATCCGGTATACCTTTTACGACAAAAGGTATACCTTTTACGACAAAAGGTATACCTTTTACGACAAAAGGTATACCTTTCAGGACAAAAGGTATACCTTTCAGGACAAAAGGTACACCTTTTACGACAAAAGGTATACCTTTCAGGACAAAAGGTATACCTTTCAGGACAAAAGGTATACCTTTCAGGACAAAAGGTATACCTTTCAGGACAAAAGGTATACCTTTTATGACGGTGTAAAGACCGAAACGGATAAAAATGAGTAATGTATTTCCTTATAGTATCATGCCTTATGTACGTTAGTCTTATTGTTCAACAGCCTCCGCAGCCTCCGCAGCCTCCGGCTGTTTCATAAGCGTCATGCACCGCGCCCCGAACAATGACCGTCAGATTACTACGCGCAACAACGCACGGCTTCCAAAGCGTCGGAGGCTGCGCGAAGCGTAGCCGCGCCTCAATAGCAAGCAGTAAAGTAAATGGACACGGTGTTGCACCACTTCCAAACAACAGGCGGCCATGCCGGAAAAGCCGGAGGCTTATGTTTCCTGTTCA
>JAITHR010000026.1 GCA_031279895.1 Spirochaetaceae bacterium | reverse complement strand
GAACCGCGCACGTCCAGCTCTTTCGCGGTAATTTTGAACTGCTGTACCGGAGAAGGCTCGTCCAGAAACGCCATCGTAACAATCCGGCCCGCGTTACAGGTAAGTTCCGTAAGAAGCGGCAGGGAACCGACAACCCCGGCGGCGTCTATCGAAACCGTCGGCCCCCATCCGGTATATTCCCGTATCTTCGCCGCCACGTCTTCCTTTTGGGCGTGTATCACCAGATCCGCGCCCAGAGCTTTCGCTTCCGCAAGCCGGGCCTCCGCAATATCCGCGACAATAATTTTCGCGCCCCGCGGGAGCGCGGCCCGTATAAGACTTTTCCCCAAAGCGCCGGCGCCGAGAATAAACACCGTGTCGTCTTTGGTAATTCCGGCGCGCGCGCAGGAGTGAAACGCGATGCTCATAGGCTCGATCATCACCGCGTCGGTAAAAGAAAGGTTTTCCGGCAGAATATAGAGCGCGTCTTCGGAAGCCGTAAGGTATTCGCGATACCCGCCGTCAATATGGACGCCCCGCACCCTGAGGTTGCAGCAGATATTCGGGCGCCCCATGGCGCAGGGGTAGCATTCGCCGCAGGAGACGATCTGGTCCACGATTACGCGGTCGCCTTTTTTCACTGTAGTAACCGCCGCGCCGATTTCCGCCACCACCCCGACTATCTCATGCCCCATAACGCGGGGATAGGTCGCCACCGGAGAGGTCCCGTGGTAAATATGCACGTCCGAGCCGCAGATACCCGCGGCTTTCGTCTGAATAAGAACCTCTTTCGGGTCCGCAATTCGCGGCGCTTCCGCCTCTGTCATGGTGAGAACACGCGGCTTTTCCGTTATAAGCTGTTTCATATATGCTCCTTCACACCACCCTATCCCGCTTCCGCCGCTCTTTCAAGGCCCCGCGCCGGCGCGTCGGCGCCGAATGACCGCCTTGCATATTCCGGCGGGAGTCGTTAGGATAAAACCATGGCAGCAGAAGACCTAAAAGTATCGTATCTCTCCAAAGACGAAATTATCTGTCCCGTATGCGAGACCGCTTTCCAGCGGGAGGAACTGCTTTCCGGCGGCGGACGGCTTATTGCCGGCGCGATTACCGACGAGCTCCACAGGCTCTACGAGCCTTCGGCGCGGTACGGAGACGTGTACCCCCTGGCCTATCAATCGACGGTGTGTCCCGAATGTTGGTACGCCTCTATGGAAAAAGATTTTTCCCTGCTCCCCCCTTCGGCGCGGGATCAGGTCACCCGCAACCAGCATAAACGTAAATTCGATATTTCCCGCCTGTTCCCGGACCTTGATTTCTTTCAGAGCCGGGGCCTGGTTTCCGGCGCCGCGGCACAGTATCTTACGGTGGTCTGTTACGATTATTTCCCCCGCGGCGTGGCCCCGACGATTAAACAGGGCATCGCCTCTCTCAGGGCCTCGTGGCTCTTCGAGGAGCTGGATAAGAAATTTCCGGGGCAGCACTATGACTGGCTTTCGACCCTGTTTAAGAAAAAAGCGCGGTTTTTCTATATCGAGGCGCTGAACCGCGAACAGGCCGGGCTTGAAAGCATCGGGGACGCCAAGAACCTGGGGCCCGACACGGACAAAAACTTCGGCTACGAAGGGGTGCTCTATCTTTCCGCCCTGCTTAGCTACCGGTACGGGCCTGTAACCGACAGCGCGCACCGTATCTCGTATCTGGGAAACGCCAAACGCACGATAGCCAAAATGTTCGGTCTGGGAAAATCCTCCAAAAGCAAACCCGGCCCGCTCTTGGAACACGCCCGGAACATCTATGACCGGATTAACCAGGAACTGAACGAGAGCGATGACTGAGGGAGACGCGCCGCGCCGGAACATCCGGCTTCTTATCGCCTATGACGGCACGGATTTCTCCGGCTGGCAGCGGCAGCGGGGGACGCGCACCGTGCAGGGAACCATCGAGCTGGCGCTGCAAAAACTCCACAAAGAGGCCGTGGGGCTTATTGGCGCGGGACGCACCGACGCGGGGGTCCATGCGCGGGGACAGATCGCGCATTTCCACACCGCCATACGCGCTATGGCGCCGGAGAGCTTTGTTCCCGCGCTCAACAGCCTGCTCCCGCGGGACGTGCGCATCCTCCGCGCCGAGGCCGCGGCCCCGCATTTCCACGCCCGCTTTGACGCGGTGTCCCGCACCTACCGCTATCGCCTCGTCTGCGGAAGGCCGGCGTTCCCGGAGGAACTGCGCTACTGCCTTGCCCTGCGCCGCCGCCCGCGGATAGAGGCGCTTAACGGGTACGCCCGCCTGCTGCGGGGCGAGACGGACTGTACGCTGTTCGCCGCAAGCGGGGACCCCTGCGCGTCGAAAAACCGGTATCTTTTTAACGCGGTATTCTTTGTACAGGGGGATACGCTGGTTTTTGAGATAACCGCCAACGCTTTCTTATGGAAAATGGTACGTTCCGTGGTCGGCACCCTGCTCTTCTGCGAGGAGCGGGGCGTTTCGCCCGACCGGTTCAGACGCATGATAGCCTCCAAAGACCGCAGCCTCGCCGGTCCCACGGCCCCGCCCCAGGGCCTTTCCCTCTGGAAAACCGCCTACCCCCCGCCGCAGCCTCCGGCTGTTTCATAAGCTTCCCGCAAAGCGCCGCACAGCAGTCGGAGACAGCTTAGGGGCGCGTGGCGTCTCGCGCTACCGTGGGGTTTGGGGAGGCCGGCCTCCCCAAACGCCGGAGGCAGGTAAGCGGCGCAGCCTCCGACGGCTTCATAAGCGTCCCGCGCCTCTGCGCAACACAACTACACTCCCAGGTCATACAACTCCGCCCCGAAGTAACGTAATCCCGCCCGCAAGCGACCTACCCACGCCTCAAAGCGACCTACCCGCACTCCCAGGTCATACAACTCCGCCCCGAAATGACACAATCACGCCTCTATGCCACGTAATCACGCTCCGAAACGACGAAACTCCGCCCCAAAATAACGTATCCACGCCTCAAAGCGACCTACCCGCACTCCCAGGTCATACAACTCCGCCCCAAAGTAACGTAATCCCGCCTGCAAGCAACACAACTACACTCCCAGGTCATACAACTCCGCCCCAAAGTAACGTAATCCCGCCTGCAAGCGACACAACTACACTCCCAGGTCATACAACTCCGCCCCAAAGTAACGTAATCCCGCCCGCAAGCGACACACCCGCGCCCTTAAGCGACACACCCGCGCCCTCAAGCGACGTAATCCCGCCTGCAAGCGACACACCCGCGCCCTCAAGCGACGTAATCCCGCCCCGAATCCACGTAAATCCGCCCCGAAACGACGTAATCCCGCCCGCAAGCGACCTACCCGCGCCCCAAAGTAACGTAATCCCGCCCGCAAGCGACACAACTACACTCCCAGGTCATACAACTCCGTCCCAAAGTAACGTAGCCACGCCTCAAAGCCGCGTAGACTGGCTCCTCCTTTATATGATTCGGACCCGCGTTTATATGATTCGGACCCGCGTTTATATGATTCGGACCCGCGTTTATATGATTTTGACCCGCGTTTATATGATTCCGACTCGCGTTCAGCTGATTCCGACTCGCGTTCAGCTGATTCCGCACCACATACAGTTGTACGCGACCCGCATACAGTTGTACGCGACTCCGGGCTACGTGGCCGCGACTCGGAACTAGTCATAAGCGAATCTCCTTTTTACTTTATAAGTTGTGGGGGAACAGGTACCCCCACACCCCCCGATAGCGGCTTCCCGCCGCCGGCCAGCCTCCGGCTGTTTCATAAGCGTCCTGATACGCGCCTGTACGCGGTCGTTGATAGCTTTGCCGCGCCTTGCGGGAAGTGTTTGAAACAGCCGGAGGCTGCGCTTTGCGGGAAGCGTTTGTGCCTCCGCCGCCGGCGGTCGGAGACGGTTGACGTTTTGGGTGAAGGTGGGGGATAATAGGGTATCTTTTTATTTTTCTGGAGGAAAAAGCCATGAAAAAAACAATGTCCGTGCTCGGAGCCGGAGCGGTTATGTTGTTCCTTGCGATGCCCCTGTCGGCAGGGCCCAAAGGAGAGGCCGCAGCAGGCGGAAACGTCATTAAAATCGGGGTATTCGAACCTATGACCGGCGCCAACGCGGCAGGCGGCGCGATGGAAGTGGAAGGCATCCGCCTTGCCCACGAACTCAACCCCACGGTTACGGTAGGCGGCAAAACCTACAAGGTGGAACTCGTGGTGGCGGACAACAAGTCCGACAAGGTGGAGGCCGCCAACGCGGTCCAGCGCCTTATAGACCGCGACAAGGTTACGCTTCTCCTCGGATCCTGGGGCTCGTCCCTCGCCATGGCAGGCGGGGAAGTGGCGAAAGAGGCGCGGATTCCGGTTATCGGGCTCTCGTGTACCAACCCCCTGGTAACCGCGGGGAACGACTGGTACTTCCGCGTGTGCTTCACCGATCCGTTTCAGGGGACCGTGATGGCCAATTACGCCTATAACGACGCGGGCGCCCGTACCGCGGTGGTGGTGCGGGAAGTGTCGAACGACTACTCGGTGGGGCTTGCCAAATTCTTTTCCGACACCTTCAAGAAACGCACCGGAGACGACCGGTCCGTTCTGGGAACCGTTGACTATACCACAGGGGATCAGGATTTCAGCGCCCAGCTTACCGCCGTAAGCGCCCTTAAACCGGACGTTATCTTCGCCCCGGGGAACTACACCGAGTCCGCCCTTATTATGAAGCAGGCGCGGGAACTGGGGATCGATATTCCGGTGCTGGGCGGCGACACCTGGGAGACGCCGGAGTTTATCGACGTGGGCAAAGAGCGGGTCGAAGGGGCCGTGTTTTCCACGTTTTTCGCCACGGAACACGCGGCAAACGCCGTGGCCGAGACTTTCCTCAAAGAATACCGCGCCAGATACAAAAAAGAACCCGCGTCGGTTACGGCCCTGGGCTACGACGGATACCTCCTCGCGCTTGACGCTATTACACGCGCCGGCTCCGCGGAACCGGCGAAAATCCGGGAGGCTCTGGCAAAGACCGCGGGCTTTACGGGCGCCGCGGGAACCGTTACGCTTGACGCCAACGGGGACGCCACGAAGAGCGCCTTTATCAAAACGGTGCAAAACGGGAAGTTCGTGTTTAAGACCATGGTAAACCCGTAACCCCGTATTGCCCCTATGACGCTCGACCTTTTTTTACAGCACCTTTCCAACGCCCTCTCCCTGGGCAGCCTCTACGCGCTTATCGCCATCGGGTACACCATGGTATACGGCATCCTGCGCCTCATCAACTTTGCCCACGGCGACGTGTTCATGTTCGGGGGCTACGCGGCCTTCTACGGCATGAGCCTGTTTCTCATGCCCTGGTGGGCGGGCTTCGTCGCGGCCCTGGGTCTTACCGGCGTGTTCGGCATCGGCCTTGAGCGTATCGCGTACCGGCCCCTGCGGGAATCCCCGCGCATTTCCATTATGATAAGCGCCATCGGCGCGTCGTTTCTCATGGAAAACCTGGCCACCGTCATTTTCGGAGGGCGTCCCAAAGGGTTTCCCGCGCCGGAACTGTTTAACCGCGTTATCCGGTTCGGCGCGGTCTCGGTGGTGAGTATCAGCCTCGTCATACCGGTCCTCACCGCCTTTCTTCTTGTGGCCCTGAGTATCATCGTGCATAAAACGAAAACCGGCATGGCGATGCGGGCGGTGTCAACGGACCTCGCGGCGGCGCGCCTTATGGCGGTTGACGTGAACCGGATCGTCTCGTTTACCTTCGGCGCCGGGTCCGTTCTGGCCGCTGTGGGCGGGATTATGTGGTCCCTCAAATACCCCCAGCTTAACCCCACGATGGGCATGATACCCGGTCTTAAATGCTTCATCGCCGCGGTCATCGGCGGAATCGGCAACATAGGCGGCGCGGTGCTGGGGGGCCTGCTTTTGGGGTGTATCGAAATTATGACCATCGCTTTCCTGCCGACCCTCACGGGTTATCGGGACGCCTTTGCCTTCGTGCTTCTTATCATCGTGCTTTTGGCCAAGCCTTCGGGACTGCTGGGCAGGCACCGGATAGAAAAGGTCTAGGTGCCAAAGGAAACGGAAGGGGAATATGAAATGAAGGAGAAAACCGTGGACCGGATGATGAAAAACCGCGAAAAGGCGCTGACCGCCGGAAGTCTCTGCGCCCTCGCGCTCGTAATCGGCCTGGCCGACCGGTT
Organism: Spirochaetaceae bacterium; assembly: GCA_031279895.1. GTDB lineage: Bacteria > Spirochaetota > Spirochaetia > Treponematales > Breznakiellaceae > JAITHW01. The sequence continues at coordinate 3,003 of JAITHR010000026.1, read as the reverse complement.
CTGCGGGCCTTTTTTCCTGCGGATATTCAATCTCTGCGGCATTTACATTATACTCGCCCTGTCCCTTAACCTCATAAACGGGTTTACCGGCCTTTTCAGTCTGGGACACGCGGGGTTCATGGCCCTGGGCGCGTACATAAGCGCCCTGCTTACCATGAGTCCGGCGCAGAAGGAGATAAATTTCTTTCTTGCCCCCATGGTGCCGGCGCTCGCCGCGGTCCAGCTCCCCTTTATTCCGGCGCTCCTTATCGCAGGCGGGGTAACGGCCCTGGCGGGCTTTCTCATCGGCGCGCCGGTCCTGCGCCTCAAGGACGACTACCTTGCCATCGCCACCCTGGGCTTTTCCGAGATTATCCGCGTGGCGCTGACCAACCTCCAGTCCGTAACCAACGGCGCCCTGGGGCTCAAGGGCCTGCCCCGTTTCTCCACGACCTATACGGTATGGGGTATCGCGGCGCTGACCGTGCTTTTTATCACGTCCCTCATCCGCTCGGCCTTTGGCCGCTCCTGTATGGCGGTGCGGGACAATGAAATCGCCGCGCAAGCTATGGGGGTCAACACGGCCCGCGTCAAGATACGCGCCTTTACGATAGCCAGCTTTATTGCCGGAATCGGCGGCGCGCTTCTGGGGCATCTCATGTCAACCATTGACCCGAAGATGTTTACCTTCAGCCTTACCTATAATATCCTCCTCATCGTGGTCCTGGGCGGCAACGGCAGTATCACCGGCTCGGTTCTCGCCGCAATCGGCGTAACGGTCTCAATGGAAGCCCTCCGCTTTCTCGACGGCCCCCTTAACCTCGTCTTTATAACCACAAACGGGCTTCCGGGGCTGCGGATGGTGGTCTTCAGCCTCCTTTTGATGGCGGTGGTGATTTACCGGCAGCAGGGCCTTATGGGGAGACGGGAGTTTTCCTGGGCCGCCGCGGGCGCGTTAAAAGACCGGATTGTATCGGTATCGCGGGCAGCGGGGAAAACGAGAAAACCGGAAGAAAAAGGGGGGAAAAATGCTTGAGACCCAGGGGGTTACCATGCGTTTCGGCGGCCTTACCGCGGTATCGGACTTTTCCATCCGTGTTTCGGACCGCGAGATCGTGGGGCTTATCGGCCCGAACGGGGCGGGGAAAACCACCGCTTTCAACCTGATTACCGGCGTGTACGCTCCCTCCAGAGGGGCTATCCTTCTTGACGGGAAAAACATCGCGGGGAAGGCGGCCCACCGCATCACCGAAGCGGGCATTGCGCGGACGTTTCAGAACATACGGCTCTTCCATGACCTAACGGTGCTTGAGAACATCCTCGTGGCCTGCGCCCTGCGGGAAAACCCGGGTTTTCTTGAGACCGCGCTCCACCTTCCCTCGTATCGGGCAAAGGAGCGGCGGTCGCGGGAGTTTGCGCGGGATCTCCTCAATTCGGTGGGCCTGCTTGAAAACGCGGACGACCGGGCGCACTCCCTCCCTTACGGCAAACAGCGCCGGCTTGAGATTGTCCGCGCCCTTGGCACGCGGCCCCGCGTCCTGCTCCTTGACGAGCCGGCGGCGGGCATGAACCCCCAGGAGTCCCGGGACCTTATGGACTTTATTCTGGGTGTTCGGGAACGGTTCGATGTTGCGATACTTCTTATCGAGCATCACATGCAGGTTGTTATGGGCGTCTGCGACTGCCTCTACGTGCTTGATTACGGGGTTACGATCGCCCAGGGCGCGCCTGAGGAGATACGGCGGAACCGGCGCGTTATCGACGCCTACCTGGGGGCGGAATAAATATGCTGGAACTTAAAGGGCTTTCGGTGTTTTACGGGGGCATCCACGCCTTGCGGGGCATTGACCTTTCGGTGGCCGACGGGAAAATCATCACCCTTATCGGCGCGAACGGCGCCGGAAAAAGCACCATGCTGAACAGCGTCGCGGGGCTCGTGAAGCCTTCGTCCGGGCGGATACTCTGGAACGGGGAGGACCTTGCAGGCAAAGACACGCGGGAGATCGTGTGTCGGGGGCTGTCCCTCATTCCAGAGGGCAGGCGGTTGTTTCCCAATCTGACGGTGGACGAGAACCTCGCCCTGGGATCTTACGCGCGCAAAGACAAGCGTGCAGTCCGGCGGGATCGGGAGCGGTGTTTCGACCTTTTTCCCCGTCTTAGGGAGCGGCTGCACCAGCACGCGGGAACCCTGAGCGGCGGGGAGCAGCAAATGGTGGCGGTCGCCCGCGGCCTTATGGCCAGCCCCGCGCTGCTTATGCTTGACGAGCCTTCTTTGGGCCTTGCGCCGCTTGTTGCCAGGATGATTTTCTCCATTATTCGGGAGATAAACAAGAACGGGGTTACTATTCTGCTCATCGAGCAGAACGCTCACGCGGCGCTGGAGATTGCCGATTACGCCTATGTGCTTGAAACCGGCGTGATTACCATGCAGAACACCGGCGCGGCGCTCTTAAAAGACGACGGCATCCGCAAAGCCTACCTGGGCCAGCCGCCAGCGGCGGGTGGCCAGCCTCCGGCTGTTTCATAAGCTTCCTGATACCGCGGCACAGCCTCCGGCTGTTTCAAAAGCTTCCTGATACCGCGGCAAAGTAGTCTCAGACCGCTTAGAGGCGCGAGGCGGTAAACAGACCGTTGTTGTTTGAGGCGAGGCGCGGGGTGCGGGGAGGCCGGCCTCCCCGGGTCTCTAAAAAACGCCCGCCGGACCGTCGTTATATCCCTTTCCTTCCGCCTTGGAAATCCGTGTCTTTGCCTTGGGGATCCGGATCCGCGCCTCTAAACAGTCAACGACAACTGTGTGGCGCAAAGCGGGACGCTTATGTGCCACCCGCCGCCGGCGGGCGGAGGCTGTGAAACCGCTGGAGGCCGTCGGAGACGGGCCGCGCCTGGTCCGTGCAAGCCCGCTCACCGGACAGGGTGTTGCACCAATTTGAAACACCAGGCGGCCATGTTTGAAGCCGTCGGAGACGGGCCGGAGGCTGGGCGGGCTGGCAGGAGGGGGCGGGGTTTGGTATACTTGGGAAACTA
>JAITHR010000288.1 GCA_031279895.1 Spirochaetaceae bacterium | reverse complement strand
TGAAATCAACGCGGTTCCGGGTTTGAAGCCCTCCTCGCCGTTTGTCCGGGGCGCATCGCAAGCGGGCATTGACTATCATACCATCATACGCACCATCATAACGGCAGCCCTCCCTCCGCAGCCTCCGGCTGTTTCACCGTCTCCGACGGTTTCATAAGCGTCATGCCACGCGCCCCACACCAGTCTCCGCCGTCTCCGACGGTTTCATAAGCGTCATGCCACGCGCCCCACACCAGTCTCCGTCCGCTTAGGGGCGCCCCGCGTATGACTATATGCGCACCGCTTATAACTAAACGCGGGTCGCATACAACTGTATGCGGGTCAGAAACAACTGTATGCGGGTCAGAAACAACTGTATGCGGGTCAGAAACAACTGTATGCGGGTCAGAAACAACTGTATGCGGGTCGCATACAACTGTATGCGGGTCAGAAACAACTGTATGCGGGTCAGAAACAACTGTATGCGGGTCGCATACAACTGTATGCGGGTAGTGTCCGCTTTGCCGCGGCAGCCTCCGGCCCGTCTCCGACGGTTTAAAACGGCGTCTTGATACGCGCTTGTAAACGGTCATTGTCCGCTTTGAGCCGCGCCGCCGGCGGCTTATGAAACCGTCGGAGACGGTGAAACAGCCGGAGACGGCGGAGACGGCGGAGGCTGTTGAACAATAAGACTAACGTACATAAGGCATGATACTATAAGGAAATACATTACTCATTTTTATCCGTTTCGGTTTTTACACCGTCGTAAAAGGTATACCTTTTGCCCTGAAAGGTATACCTTTTGTCATAAAAGGTATACCGGATGCTCCAAAAGGTATACCTTTTGTCGTAAAAGGTATACCTTTTAAGCCGGCCTTAGACGGGGCAGAACCGTCTCTTCCTACCAATAACTCTTTACGCAGTAATAAATAATAACCGCCGTCTCCGGCCCGTCTCCGACCCGTCTCCGACGGTTTAAAACGGCGTCTTGATACGCGCTTGTAAACGGTCATTGTCCGCTTTGAGCCGCGCCGCCGGCGGCTTATGAAACCGTCGGAGACGGCGCGAAGCGTAGCCGCGCCTAAGCAGCAGCCAGCCTGCTCACCGGACAGGGTGTTGCACCATTCGGAAACAACAGTGCCGAAACAGTCGGAGGCTGCGGCGGCGGAATTAGAAGGTCTGCTCGGTGCGCTCGATGATGTCGTTCTGGGTTTCTCTGGAAAGCACGTTAAAGAACGCGCTGTATCCGGCTACCCGCACGATGAGGTCCCGATGGGCCTCGGGATGCGCCTGGGCGTCCAGAAGGGTCGCTCTGGAAACCACGTTGAACTGCACGTGAAATCCGAAAAGCCGGTTGAAAAAGCCCCGCACGAGCGCGATGAGTTTGTCCCGATCCTCCGGTTTCTCCAGCATTTGCGGGGTAACTTTCTGGTTGAGGAGAACCCCGCCGGTAATCTCGCGGGTCGGCAGCTTGGAGACGGTCTTAAATACCGCGGTCGGCCCCTTCCGGTCCATGCCGTGAGACGGGGAACAGCCTTCGGCAAGCGGCTCTCCGGCCTTGCGCCCGTCGGGAGTGGCGGCGGTGCCGGCGCCTTGCGGCACGTTGGCTGAAATCGAGGAGGTTCCGGCGTAGTAAACCCCGCCGATAGGCCCCCGTCCGAAGCGCGTGTTACGGTACTTCTTCATCTCGTCGATGTAGAGGTCATAGGCCTTTCGCACCAGGGAGTCCGCGTAGTCGTCGTCGTTGCCGTACTTGGGCGCCGCAAGAAGGAGGGAGCGTATCTCCTCGTTTCGGGGGCCTTCAAAATTGGCAATAAGGGCGTCCCACAGCTCGGAGGGCGTTACGGACCGCTCCTCAAACACGCACTTCTTTATGGCCGCAAGGGAATCTGCCAGATTTGCGATACCCACCTGCAAATCGCTTATGAAATCATACACTGCCCCGCCCTCTTTGAGGTGAAGGCCCCGCTCGATGCAGTCGTCGCAGAGCACGGAACAGAGCACGTCCGCGGTATCCCGCTCCAGCACCGTGTCCGCCACCGAGTCGATAATCACGCATTGGCGGGTAAACTCCCGAATGATTTTCTCCCAGGCCCCCATCACCTGGTCAAAGGATTTCATATCCCGAAAATGCCCGACGCCCGGGCAGAGCGGCGTACCGGACTGGGGATCCGCGCCGTTGTTAAGGGCGATGAGCAGGGACTTGGGAAAATTGAGGAAACTCATGCCGGTACACCGGTAGCCCCACTTCCCCGGCACCGCCACCTCCACACAACCTATGGCGCTGTAGTCATAGGCGTCCTCGCGGCGTACCCCTTTTTCGAGAAACGAGGGGATAATCACCTCGTCGCTGTTAAACGCGGGCATCCCGAAACCAAGACGCACCACCTCGATACATTCCCGCATGAACCGCTGGTCAAGACCCTTATGGTAGCGCACCGTCAGGTTCGGCTGGGGGAGTTTGGTTTGCGCCACACTCTTCAGAATAAGATAGGAGAGCTGGTTCACCGCGTCCGCAGGCACGTCGTTCTCCAGAACCTGGCCGCCTACGGTAACGTTCTGGTAAAGCGGGCTTCCGGCGGAAAAGCGGGTATGGGTCCAGCTCCGTATCTTGTTAATCGTAAAGGTCTTGAGCCACAGGTTCGTAAGAAGCTCGCAGGCGCGCTCCTCGGTAAGGGTTCCGTCCGCAAGACCGCGCGCATAGAAAGGATAGAGGTACTGGTCCATGCGCCCGTAAGAGAGGGAGTGGCCGTTGCTCTCGATTTGCAGGCACAGATGCACCAGCCAGAGGGACTGGACCGCCTCGTGAAAGGTCTCCGCCTTCTCGTAGGGGACTTTGCGCAGTATCCGGCTCATCTCGATAAGCTCCGCTTTGCGGCACGGATTACCCTCGCCCTCGGCCATGGTTCGGGCAAGATCCGCGTACCGCGCCGCAAAAGCCGCTGTCGCGTCAATAACAACGAGCGCCGCCTCGTAGAAGTACGATTTGGCAAGGTTCCGGTAATCCGTGAGGTCAAGGCCGGCGCGTTTCTCCGCCACCTGCTCGCGGTATTCCCGCAGGCCCGCGTTAAGGAGACGGCGGTAGTTCACCGCAAGGTGGGCGTCGCCGGAAGTGATGTTTCCCTCGGCTTTGATGATGCCAAGGTCATAGAAAACCTTTGCCGACGCGGGCATGGCCGCAAGCCCCCTTTCCTTTACGGTGTTATGCTCCCAGAACGGGGAAATCTCCCGCAGCGCCGCTTTGGTCTCCTCGGTGATGTAAAACCGGTCCCCGTCCCGCTTGTCGAACCGGTCAAGCTCGTCGATAACCCAGTCCATCGCGTATTCGGGAAAAATCGGCGCCCACCGGTTGCCTGAAGCCTGATTGCCCGCCAGAAGGGTTTCCGGCTCGATAAAAACGCTCATCTTTTCAAGAACGTTTTTATACATCAAAGCCCGGCGCAGGACCATAGGCTTATCCATGTTTGACCGGTAGGTCTCGGTGGTAATCCGCGCCCGCTCCGCGCATACAAAGGGGGCGGCGCCGAGAAGGTTCTCCCGAAAACGCTCCATCCGTGCGGTAAGCCCGCCGAAATAGGTTTCTTTTTGTACTTTCTGCCCGTCTTGTCCTTCTTGTCCGAAAGCATTCATGGCACACTCCTCCGGGGAAACCGTTCCCCGATACGGCATAAAAATCTTTCCCGCGAAACGCCGCTCCGCGTTTTGGGGAAACCGCGCTTATTCAAAAACCGCCCGCGCCTCGCGGCGCGCTCGGTCGTAACGGTTTATGCTTGAAACAACCGGCCCGTGCCGGTGCCGGTTTATCGCAACAGGTGTTCATGGGAGAAAAGCTCCGCTGCCCCTATGATGCCGAACCGGTCTTTCAGTTCCGCCTCTTTAAAGTACACGGGCATCTCGCTGCGGTTGTACCGGTCGAACTCGCGGCGCACGGGCAGGAGGAGTTTCTCCCCCATGTTAAGAAGCCCGCCGCCCAGCACGAAACAGTTGATATTCAGGGCGCTGTAGAGATTGAAAAACCAAATCCCCAGATAACGCGCCATCTGGGAGAGCGCCCGTGCCGCAAGCGCGTCCCCCCCGTCATAGGCGGCCTCAAGGTGGGAGCAGTCAATACGCGCCGCGCCGCCCGCAAGTTCGGTCATAAGGCTCGTCTCTCCCTCCTCAAGCCATTTCCGTATATGTTTTACGATCATGGAGCCGGAACACCATGACATAAGGCAGCCCCGGTTGCCGCACCCGCACAGGATACCCTCGTCCGGCGTAACGATCATGTGTCCGCTCTCGCCGGCCCAGCCGTAACTGCCCCGAAAGAGCTTCCCGCCGATGATAAACCCGGAAGAAATGCCGGTGCTCACCGCGCAGTAGACCATGTTTTCATGCCCCCGCCCGGCGCCGGACCGGTGCTCCGCCAGAGCAGCCGCGTGGGAGTCGTTATCCAGGACCACAGGCACTCCCAGCCGGTCCGCAAGGTACGCTCTGGCCGGAAAATCCCGCAGTTTTACCAGATTGGAAGTCTTTACGATATGCCCCTTCTCAAACAGGATAAACGAAGGCATTCCCAGCCCCACGCCCCGTACCTGCGAAAGCGCCGCGCCGCCCTGGTCCGCAAGCAGCTTAATCTCTTCGATAAGGCCGTCAAAAAACGCCTCCGGCGGCAGCGCCGGATCCGAAGCCCCTCTCCGCTCGGCAACGAGCCGCCTGTTTTCGTCAAAAAGTCCCAGGGCGGTCTTGGTTCCCCCCACGTCAATACCTATCACCATTTTTCTTTTTTCCCCTTTTTTCTTTTTCTCCATTTTTTTCCTTTTCCCCTTCCCCGCGCTTCCCGTTCGGGCTGTCCGCCGTTTTTATTCCGATGCGCCGACCGTGTGTACCACGACGTTTCGGTTCCGCAAAAAGGCCGCTATGTCCGGCGGGATGCGGTCGTCGGTATACAGCGCCGCTACCCGCTCGGTCCGCAGCAGCCGCACCACCCCCTGCCGGCTGAATTTCTTAGACTCGGTAAGCACCGCAACCCGCGCTACGGTGCCGGCAAGGTCCTGCACCGTTTGCGCCCGCGAGTGATCCTTGCCCGTAAAGCCGAATTCCTTTGAAAAGCCGTCTGCGCCGATAAAAAACGTATCCGCGAAGAACATCTCCGCGCAGGCTTTGGTAATGGGGCCGACCGTAACCTGCGTGTTCTTCTGATAATAGCCGCCCAGGAGAATGGTCTTTGCCGACTGCGCGTGGCGGATATGGCTGGCGATAAACGCCGAATTCGTAACAATCGTAATGTCCCGTTTCGTGTTGGCAAGTTCTTCGGCCAGAAGCGCGCAGCAGGAGCCGGATTCAATCATCACCGTCTCCCCGTCCGCGACCTCCGCAGCCGCAGCCGCGGCGATCCGGCGCTTCGTGTTGTAATGGTACGCAAGGCGCATGGCCACGTCGTCGGCGCTCTCAAGGCTCGCGAACCCGTGCCGGCGCCGGATAAGTCCCCGCTCTTCAAGCCTGTCCAGATCCTTGCGCACCGTTACCTGAGAGACCTCAAGCATATCCGCCAGAGCCGCCACCTCAACCCGTTGGTTTTTGGTTAGGACTTCCAAGATTTTGTCATGCCTGTTCTTCATCCGTTTCACCCCGCCTGCCGGTTAATTTTGATTTCTCTTTCTAATATAGCCTGTGCGATTTCATAAGTCAACATATTTGTTTCATTTGAAACATTCCGACCTTTCTAAAGGGCTTTCCTCCCGAAAAAGCGGCGGAACGTACACGCCTTCCGTTTACTACTCCGGCGCTCTCCGGCGCTTGCGGGTCTGTGGACAGGTATGCTACGGTTGGGACGGCGAGTGATAAGCGCCGCTTACGGCATTGCGTAAGGCCCGGGGAGGACCCTTTGCGCCGTCAGGGAAATAATGGAAATTTATGGAAAATAAACTATATAAAGATTTTTTTCTTACGGAAGAAGCGTATATAAAAAATAAAAGAAAGGCCGACGGAAAGATTAAAACATTTAAAAACAGATATATGAGTAACGCAAAGTGGAAAAAATTATTTTTAACGGTATTTCAAAACGGCATGGTACTAACGGAATGTGAAATAGTCGATTTCTTTGGCGGCACCTACAGATTTATAAAAAACAGCGGGGAACGTACCGATTATTCGGATTATATCTATTCCGATTGTATTGATGAAACACTAGTAACCGGAGAGTATGCGGTAAGTTATCGGGAAATAGCGTATCTTGAATGGAAGAAATCGAACCGGGACGGTAAAAAAATAAAAGAAATACTGGCAGAAACGGGAAAGTACGAATGGGAAGAGACTGAAGCGTATTTAAGAATATACGGGTATACATAAACCGGCGGCGGCACACACGGGGAATCGAAGCGGAGGATACAAAGAAGCGGAAGGAAAGGACCGACACGCGCTTGTTTCCGCTCCGCCGGTAATCCTGTTGTATGCGCCCGGCCTGTTTCTCCTTACGCTCGCCTGAGCGCCGCTGTCGCGCAAAACCTTACATGGGCAGACAACCGGAACGGTATGCGAAATGGCGGCTAAGATTAGTTGGAAAATTATAGGATAAAACAGCATTGATAAAATATTATAGTATGGTACAATATTCGAATGAATAGATTGGCATATATTTTAAAAGGGTTTATTTTCGGTATAGCCTATGTTGCTCCTATTGGAGC
>JAITHR010000261.1 GCA_031279895.1 Spirochaetaceae bacterium | reverse complement strand
CAACACCCTGTCCGTTGGGCGGGCTGGCTGCTACCCAGGCGCGGCTACGCTTCGCGCAATTTCCGACGGTTTGGAAGCCGTGCGTTGTTGTGCGTGGTAAGGGGCGGGTCGTTGTTCGGGGCGCGTAGCATGACGCCGTTACCGGGGGGTTTGGGGGAACCGGTTCCCCCAAATAAAAAATAAAGGCGCGGCCCCCGTGGGGTGGGGGAACCGCGCCTGTTGGGTCAGTCAGTTACCTAGATGGTGGCTTTTCCGGTAATCACTACCGCGCTGGAAGCGGCGGCTTTGATGCCGCCCGCCGCCTCGGAGCCTCCCGTCACCGCGGTGCTGACTATTGGGGTAACGGGGTGTGCGGTACTCGCGTTATTTATGGCAAGACTTGCGTTGCCAAGAACATACGCGGTTCCGGTGCCGGCGTCGGCGGTGGCGCTGGTAAACGTTACCGAAGCGGGAGCTGAGGCGTCGGCGGTAGTCCAGCCGGTCGCTGGGGTGAGAGTGCCGGCGGTTACGGTGAGGGACAGATCAGCGCCAGTGGTGGTGGTGGCGTTCGCGTGGAATTTGGCCGTGGTCGCGGTTGCTTTGAGCTCCCCGGCGGCGCCGATAAGGGCAAGCACCGAGGTATTGTCAGTAAACGCCAGGGTGCCGGCCACGCCGAGGATGTTCCCCGCGTCCACGGTCACCGTAACGCCCGCCGGTATCGTTACCGTATCGCTGGCGCCAATGGTGGTGGTTTGGGTTGACCCGCCGAGGGTAACGGTGGGGGTCGTAGCGCTTGCGCTCACCGCGTCGAGCGCGGTCTGGAGCTTCGGGACGGTCGGCGCGGTGCTAAAGGTAATCGTATCGGCAGCGCCGGTAGTACCTTCGAATTGTATCGCGTCGCCGGTCCCAAGGATCGACAGCACCGCGATAAGGTCTGCGTCAAAGTCCTCGTCGAGGGTCTTCGTTACCAAGGATCCGCTCGTAACATAATAATTCAGCACTTTTGAAGCAGAAGCGTAGTGAATCTTGGTTTCAGCGCCCGCATCACCGGCTGTCGCTACGACCACATAGGCGGGAGGAGTAGCTGTTTCAGGCGGAACCACCACCGGCGTACCGGAGTGAGTATGGGCGGCCACGCCGGAGTCGGCGGTTTGCTGCGCGTCTGCTTTGAGCACGACTTTTACCTCATTGTTCCCTGACGCGAGTTTGTCGTTCCCGCCGGCGGCATCCACGGACAGCCCCGTTATCACGAGCCGGTCGGTTTTCGGAGTAACTGTTACGGCATTACTCACCAAATTACCTAAACTCGCATCGGTTGCGGTAGTAACCGTAACCGTTGATTTGGGAGTGTTGGTATCGGTTTTGATGTACACCTTGAGGCCGGTTTTGAGTTCGCCGTCGGTGCCGATAACCACAAGCGCCGTGTCTGAACCGCCAGCCGTAATGGTCGCGGTCTTGTCCGTCGGCCCGTCGTCGTCGCTCGACCCGCCGCTGTCGCAGCCGGTCATCATAAGCCCGAATGACAGCACATTCCTGTCAAAAAAGTTTGGAAATCTTCATGTATATCCTCCTAGCAGTGATATACTTATAAAAAGCCGGCGGGTAGTAACTACTTATCAAACGACGTTTGATATAAATTTAGGAGAGTTACTCCCGCCGGCCCTTTTTTCTTTATCTGCCACTTTTTTACCTACCGTCTCCGCCCGCCGGCGGCGGGTGGCACATAAGCTTCCCGCCTTGCGCCTCGTAGCGGTCTTTGCCCGCTTTGAGCCGCTCCGCAGGACGCTTTTGGAACCGTCGGAGACGGGCCGCGCCTTAACAGCAACCGGCCCGCTAACCGGACGAGGTGTCGCACCTCTTTCAAACAACACGCGGCCATGCTTATAAAAAACCTGCGGGGAGCAGAACATAACCAAACAGCGTTTGGTATCAGAAGGAGTTCTCCCCCCGGCGGGCCTTTTTTACTTCTTTTAAGCGCCTACGATGCGCGACGCCCCGCGCCCTTTTCTAAACGACCTCCCGCGCCGCGCCTCTCGGCGGACTTTGCCCGCTTTGAAGCCGCTTCGCATGACGCTTATGGAACCGTCGGAGACGGCGGGGTGTTGGGCGGGGTGCCGCCCGCACCCTGGGGGTTGTCGGCCCGCGGGATGATTGCCGCGACCACCGGTCCCCAGGGACCTTCCTCGCCCTTGCTGTTCACGTAACGGGCGCAGAAGTACGCGGTCATGCCGCCCTCTTCCGGCGGGAACGACACCCGCTCCACGGAACGCTGCGTGTTGACCACGCTTTCCAGTCCCTCGCCGTCGGACGGCGGCTTCATAAGGTAATGCTTCGGCCCCGCGGCCTGTTCCGGCGTGGCGCCGCCTGCGGGCATGGTGCCTTTGACGAGCCGCACGTAGTCGTCGTCGTCCGCCGGCGGGTCCCCGGGCATGGGTTCCATGCTGATGACCGCGGTGTTGTAGCCCTCGTAGTGGATGTTAAGGAGGATATGGGTCCGTGGCGGCGCCGCGGGGGTGGGCTTCGTGTCTTTGGCTGCGAGGCCGAGCGCCACGAAGTCCGTGTCCGTGAGGGGCGGCTTGAGGAAGTAATGTTCCTTGATGAAGCGCATCTTCACCACCAGTTTGTTGAAGGCCGCCACGACTTTCGCGGTCATGTTCGTTTTGTAGGGCGACGCGGCGTCGAGCGCGGCCCGGGCCTCCATGATGAGCCGGGTGAGTTCCTGCGGAAGATCCTGGGGAATGCCCCAGGCAAGGAGGTTAAGGATGATAATATCCACCCACGTCCGCGCCATAATAAGGATGTCGACCCGCTTCGCGGGTAGCCAGTCTCTGTTCTTTCTCATACTGTTTATCTAACTCCTTTCTCTATATAAAATTATAAAGAGCTTTTTTATGTCGGGCAGGCGCCCGTTTATGTTGGACGGGCTCCCGTTTGACTTGGACGGGCTCCCGTTTACTCTGGACGGGCTCCCGTTTACCTTCTCCTCAAGCCGTACCGTGTGCGGGGTCGCGGCGGTGTTGGCCGGAAGTTCCGCAATATGTTCCGCAAGCTCCGTGTAGGAGGAGGTTATGGAAATGCCGCCGCCGCCGCCTTTGGTGCCGCCGGTGTCGATGTCGCACCCGACAAAAATAGTTCCGAATACCAGCGCCGTTGCCAGTAATCCCGTCATACAAAAAGCCCTGTGCTTTCTATGTTTCATTTGGATACTCTCCTTAGCATGGCCGCCCCGTCTCCGACGGTTTCAAACAGGGCCGCCCCGTCTCCGACGGTTTCAGCACTGTTGTTTGAGAGAAGTGCAACACCCTGTCCGGTTACGTTACCTGCACTGCTGAGGCGCGGCTACGCTTCGCGCA
>JAITHR010000192.1 GCA_031279895.1 Spirochaetaceae bacterium | reverse complement strand
AGGCAGGCCGCCGAAACCGTGCTGGTACGCGGCGCGGCGGTCATCCCGCGCATACAGGAGCCGGAGTTTACCATTACGGCCATCGCGGTAAGCCGGGCCGAGCAGACCCGTTTCCGCGTGAGCCTCCAGATCGCCAACCCCAACGACTTTCCGCTGGAACTCTCGTCCCTGACCTACACGTTTTACGGCAACGGCGCGTTTTGGGCTGACGGGAAAAAGGAGCTGTTCCTCCCCATTCCGCCCGGCAGTTCCGCCGAAACCCAGGTGTTTCTTATGGCCGGCGCCCTTGACCCGCGTTCTTTATGGCATGACGAACTCGACGAACTCAAAAAGGTTCAGTACCGCCTCACAGGAGAATCAACGATACATACCAATATCATGGTTCTCCCCGCATTCCGCATGGACTTCGACCTTTCCCGCCCCTCCGCCCCTCCGCAGCCTCCGGCTGTTCCTGCAAGGCCGCCTGTTGCTTCAAAGTAGTGCAACACCCTGTCCGTTGAGCGGGCTTGCACAGCCCAGGCGCGGCTACGCTCTCGCGCAGCTTGCGACGGTTTGTGCGTTGTTGCGCGTAGTAAGGGGCGGCGCGTCTCGCGCCGTCTCCGGCGCCGCCGGCGGCGTCCTGCGGAGGGACTTCTAAGCCAGCCTCCGCCCGCTTACAGGCGCGGTGCATGACGCTTAGGTGCCTCCGTCGCCGGAGGCTGCGAAATACGACGCCAAACGATAACAAACAGCAGCGTATCGCAGTAAACGGCGTACTATGCGAGTTCCTTCCAAGTTAAAACGCATGCATTCTGAAGCTAAAGTCATGCATTCTGGAGTAAAAAGAATTCATTCCGAAGCTAAAAGACATAGTTCCGAGTCGCGGATACGTCCCCCGGAGTCGCGTATGACTACCTGCGGCGCCGTCTCCGACGGTTTCATAAGCGTCTTGCACAGCGGCTCAAAGCGGATGCAGACAGTTTAGGGGCGCGTGGCGGGCCGCCTCCGGCGGTTCCATAAGCGTCTTGCGAAGCGGCTCAAAGCGGTCGTTGACTGTTTACAGGCGCAAAGCGGGACGCTGTTTAAAACCGTCGGAGACGGGCCGCGCCTGGGCAGCACTGACGCGCTTACCGGACACGGTGTTGCACTACTCTGAAACAACAGGCGGCCATGCTAGAACAGCCGGAGGCTGCGGAGGCTGGGCGGCGAGGCGGAGGTCTTGTGCGGAAAGGGCCGCGGCTACCTCCACAACCCGCATATCCCGTAGGTACGCGAGCAGGGTCCGGGCCGGCAAATCGGAGAACGCCGGGGCAGCGAGGCGGTAACAGGCAAGCTGTACCGTGTGCGCGGCGCGATTAAGATACCGGTCGGTCTTAAAATCAATAATAACACATTCGCCGCGTGCCTCGTAAATAAGATCCATCGCGCCCCGTATAAGTACGCTCCGCGCTCCCTTCTCGTGGACCGGCAGGATGAAACGAAACTCGGTGCGGCGCGTTGCCGCGTCCCGCGCTTCCTTTCCCCAGGGGGTCTCAAGAAAAGCCCGCGCCAGGCCACGCGCCTCTTCCGCCATGACCCCCAGAGCCTCCTCGGAAAAAAGCGCGCCGTGAAAGAGGTCCGCCGCGTCCCGCGCCGCCTCGACCGGGGAAACCTGACGGTCAAAACTCTTTTCTATCATCCTGTGGCACAGCTCTCCGAACGCCTGTTTGACGCTCTGGGAAATATCGGCGCGTCGCGATTCGCCGGAGTGCGGGAGGGGTGCCTCAAGGTAGGCGTCACTCCGCAGCGCCGGAAGGCGCTCGCCGCCCGCCTCGGATTCCTGAGCGATGCGGGAGGGAAACGCAAGGTGCGTGGGGCTTGTCAGAACCGCGCCCGCCTTAAACGGCGGCGTGCAGGGGGTACGGTAAAACGCGGCAATATCCACACGCGAAGCGCCGGCGCCGCCGGACTCCGACCGGTCGGTCCGCGCCGCGGTTCGCGCCGCCAGATCCCGTACCGCTTTCTCATAGGATACCCGGTCAGGCGGCGTAAACAGCGCGGCGGCGTAGCCCGGAAGGTCGTGGCCCGCGGCGCGTACCCCCTGGGAGAAAAGGTCGAGAAAGGACTTCACCACCGGTTCCCCCCGGTTGTTCCGCCGTCCGCGCCGGATAAGTTCCCGCGCCCACGTTTCCCCGTCCGCGTCCGGGAAAATCTCCGCACGCTCCCGCGCTCCGGTCTTTCTGCTTCCCGCGATAATAAGACGCGCTTTGGCCCGCGTTGCCGCCACATAGAAAAGCCGCTTGAGTTCCGCCGCCTCCTTTCTGCGGGTAAGGTCCCGACCGCGTTCGTAGAAATCGTTCGCCGGCTTTTCATCCCGTTTATGCGTGTCCATCTTGAAATTAAGTACCGGCCCGAACTCCGGGTCCAGAAAGTACGGCGACCGGTTTCCCGCGTTGTACCCTTCGGAACCGGCGTCGGCCAGAACCACCGTTTGAAACTCCAGCCCCTTGCTCTTGTGAACCGTGATAAAAAGCACGTTCTCCCGCTCTTCCGGCACGTCGACGGTCTCGGATTTGCCGGACGTGCCGATGCGCGGCGCAAGCTCGTCAAGAAACGCCGCCATACTCAGACGCCGGCGGTCCGCGTCCAGCGCCAGATTGTAGAGATACCCGAAATGCTCAAGGTTCGCAGGCTCGTAATAGAGCAGATAGGCGCGGTAGCCGGTCTCATACCAGAGGTAATCAACCACTTCGGCGATGCTCCGCGAGTCAACCGCGCCCGCAAGGTACGCGAAAAGCGCCGCGCCCTTACGGTAGCGCTCCTTCTCGGCTTCCGTGTCGAACCACTTCTCGTCTATGTCCGCGGGAAACGGCGCGTCCGGTTCCTCTTCCTCAAGGAGGATGCGGAACACACTCCGGTCGTCGAGGCGTATGAACGGGGAGCGTAACACCGCGGCGTAGGATTTGCGGTCAAGGGGAAAGAGCGTGAGGCGGAGCAGCGCGTAGAAGTCGTTGGCCGGGCCTTCCAGAAAAAGCCCCCGCGGGTCCGCGGCGCTGAAAGGTATTCCCGCGTCCCTGAAAACCCGCTCGTACCCGCTCTGGCACGTGGTGTTTCTGAACAGCACCGCCACGCCGCCGAAGCCGAACTCGCCCCGCTCGACGCCCGAAACTATCCGTTGCGCTACGGCAAGGGCCTCCCCGATTTCCTTACCGGCCCCGCCGGTCCCGCCGGCCCGCAGGTCGCCGGCTGTTTCGGCTTCGTCGGCTTCGTCCGCGCC
Organism: Spirochaetaceae bacterium; assembly: GCA_031279895.1. Lineage (GTDB taxonomy): Bacteria > Spirochaetota > Spirochaetia > Treponematales > Breznakiellaceae > JAITHW01. The sequence goes on along the minus strand of JAITHR010000192.1, from coordinate 2,892 downwards.
GTCCGCGCCGTCCTGAGACGCGCTCGAAAGTTCCTGCAAGAGGACCTCAACCGGCGCGGTTTCCGTTCCGTCAAGCGGGACCGGCGCGACGCGCATGGGAGAGAAGGCCGCCTCGAACGACTCAAGGGCCGGGCCGAACACCCCGGGGAACAGGGCGTTAAAAAACGCCGCAAGAAGGGGCGCTGACCGGTAATTGGCGCGGAGGGTAATGCCGGCCTGCGCGCCCAGCTCCCGGGAAAGCCCCCGAAACACCGATACGTCAGCCCCTCTGAACCGGTAAATCGACTGCTTCTCGTCCCCCACGAAGAACAGTTTGTCCGGTGAAAGGTCCTCGGCGCGGGGAAGGACGCCGGCGGTTCCCGCGCCGTCCCGTTCGGCCAGAAGGTAGAGGAGGTTTTTCTGGGTCTCGTTGTTATCCTGAAACTCGTCTATCATAACCGCTTTAATATGGCGCTTGTAGTAGTTCCGCAGGTCGGTATCGTTCGTGAGAATATCCACCGCCAGATCCGAGGCGTCCCGAAACGAGAGCAGCCCCCGCGCACGTTTCCGCTCAAGAAAGGCCCGCTCGTATTCGTCAAGAAACGCTCCGATCTCCCGTATATCATCCTTAAAAAGGAGCATACCGGTAAGGGTTTTAAGGCGCGGGGCCAGCTCTTTTTTAAGGCTGGTCGCGGCATCCGTAAGCACAAGGAGCGCGGGCTGCGCGGTTTTCCCAAAGCGCAGGGTAAAAGACGCGCTGCTCTCGAAGAAGCCGGCAGTTTCCCGCAGCGCGGTTATATCCGCGTCTTCAAAAGGGGCGCGGAGCGTGTCAACAGCGCGGAGCGCGGCGCGGCGGACGTTCGCCAGGTTGTCCGACGGCTTTTTCCCTATATCAACGGCGGCGATGGTTTCGCAGAGAGACGCCATGTGCGCGGCGCAGGATGCGGTTTCCCGGATGATATAGTCGATTTGTTTCCGCCCCAGATCCGCGTAGCCGCCCGGCCTTACCAAACCGAACGCTTCCTGCGCGACCGCGGCGAAGAGCGCGCCGACCGTCTTTTCAAAGCCGCGCACCGATACGAGGCGGCGTATGGAATTAAGACCGCGGTGGCGCATGACCATGTCTACGGCGGTTTCCTCGGCGATTTTCCCCAGTTCCGCCTCGTCGAGCCGGAAGTCGCCGGATATGCCGTATTGGGAGCACGCGCCTCTCGTAACGGCGGCGCAGAAGGAGTCGAGCGTGGATATGCGGGCCTGGTCGAATTGGGCGAGTTTCTCTTTGGCTCCGGGGGCTTGGGATCGGGAGAGGCGTTTAAAGATGCGCTCGTACATTTCCGCCGCGGCTTTGCGGGTAAAGGTTAGGGCAAGCACCTCGCTGACCGCCAAATCCCGCTCCGTTACCAGCCTGACGTATCGTTCGGCCAGTACGGTCGTTTTGCCGGAACCGGCGCCGGCGGAGACCACCGCGTTCCGGTCCGCGAGACACGCGGCTTTCTGTTCCTCATCAAGTTTCATCTTTACGGTATATCCTGTTTCGGCGGAGGCGGGCAAGGCGGCATTATTTCCATAGTTCGGGGGGAACCGCTTTCTCCGAACCGCGACGGTCAGCTGACGGACTGGCTTTGGGGCGCATAGCGGGAAGCTTAGGAAACCGCCACCGGCGGTAAAACAAAAGCGGCGCGGACCCGTAGGCCCGCGCCGCCTCTTTTCGCTTGTCTAGCGGTTAATGGTGGTGTCCGCCGGATCCTTTGTAGCTCGTGTGGAGCAGGTGGTGGGATTTCTCGCCGTTCGGTTCGCCCAGGAAGTCCGCGTAAACCTTGACTATCGCGGGGTTCTCGTGGGATTTCCGCTTGGGCAGGGCTTTGTCGTGTTCAAAGGTAACGTGCCGGCGGTTGTTATACGCCTCCGGTTTATCCGAGTCCACCAGGAGTTTCGGCTGGCCGCCGCCGCTTACGCAGCCTTCGGGACAGGATACAGAGTGGCATATTTCATATTTTCTCATTTTTTTGCTTGTTTATTTTTCTTGAATTGTTCGTAATTTTCTTTTCCTTCAAAATTATTTTTATGTCCTTCTATATGTGTTTCTGGATTTAAAATAGCTATATTCGTCATATCCAAAGCACTCTTAGGATCGTCTGCTTTACGTTCAATATGATGGGCTACGGCATTTGGTTTTAATGGTTCTCCAGTGATATCATCTTTAGTTATATTCTCAGCTCTCATCTTTTTTTCTTTCAGCTTTGGCAATTCATTGCTTATCCTTTGATGATCACAATCTCGACTATGTTCTAATTCAGAAGCATCTCTTACTGCTATTAATATTTTTTCATTACATTTATTTTTTTCCCTTTTTATAGGATCATGCGGTTCTTGAATTCTTTTACATAATTCTTTTTGTATAGGAGGAAGTTTTACATATATATCATTCTCATTTTTAATTTTCTGGTCTTCTTCTAAATCATTAATAAATTTATTTGCCCCTTTTTTATCTGTTGATAATGTTTTTGGAATACCTTTCTGATGAAGAACTATTTCATTACCTATAATATAAGCATTTTTATCAATATTATCTTTAATAACATCAAATTCTTCCGGTTTTATGTTTTCTGGTCTTTCAGGATAATCAATTGATTTTAATTCTGTAATAGGTCTAAGAATGATTTCTTTTTTCTCTTCCTTATTTATCATCGTCCTCATCAATCATTATTTTATAAATTCCATGAAGAATATTAAAAGCCTTATTTGCATTACTATCTTTACTTTTATCTGGATGAATATATTGTGCAATATTACGGTACCAACGTTTTGCTTCGACCTTATCTTCATAATGGATATCAGTTATTCCTAAAAGCCTATTTCTTTGCGCTCCCTCAAGATTATTAAGATAAAACAAGTATTCTTTTTCTTTTGAAC
>JAITHR010000018.1 GCA_031279895.1 Spirochaetaceae bacterium | reverse complement strand
AGCTGCTCGACACGACCCGCGCGCGGGAACACGTCGAGTTTGACGCGGAGGACGGCGGCATGACCGCGTACTTCTCCGCCCGTTTCGTAAACAGCAAGGGCGAGGCCGGCCCCTGGGGTCCCGTCGCGGCAATCATCGTCCCCCGCGCCGACAACCCCGCGGGCGCCGCCGGCGGGAACAGCGGGGGAGGCGGAGGCGCATAAGCGTCCTGCGAAGCGCTCCGAAGCGGTCGTTGACTGCTTACAGGCGCGGGGCGGGACGCTGTTTAGAACAGCCGGAGGCTGCGGCGGGAACGCTGGTTCTGTGATCAAAACACTATAAAGGAATTGAAATATGGAAAAAATGGAAAAAGCGGGGGGATATGGCATCGACCCGAACGATGCCCTTGCCTACAACAACCGGGGCGATGCGTATTACAACAAAGGGGAGTACGACCGCGCCGTCGCGGACTATACCGAGGCGCTGCGTATCAACCCCAACAATGCCATTGTCTACAACAACCGGGGATATGCGTATAAGGAGAAAGGGGAGTACGACCGTGCCGTTGCGGACTTTACCGCGGCGCTGCGTATCAACCCCAACTATGCCGGAGCCAAAGACGGTCTTGAAGAAACGCGGGCGCGGCAGAGCCGGTAGCCCTAACGCGGGACGGGCCGCCTTCGAACCGTCGGAGGTGGCCTACGAAGCGCGGCAAATCGGGCAGAGACTGCTGAGACGCGCCGCGCCCCGAACAACGACAAGCCCCGAACAATGCACCACAACGCACGGCTCCCAAACCGCCTGCCGTTGCGCGAGAGCGTAGCCGCGCCTAAATAGCACTGACTCGCTTACCGGACACGGTGTTGCACCATTCGGAAACAACAGGCGGCCTTGCCGGAACCGTGGGACACGGGCCGCGCCTGGGCTGTGCAAGCCCCCTAAATGGACAAGGTGTTGCACCATTCGGAGGCAACAGGCGGCCTTGCCGGAACCGTGGGACACGGGCCGCGCCTGGGTTGTGCCAGCCCGCTCAACGGACATGGTGTTGCACCATTCGGAGGCAACAGGCGGCCTTGCTTAAACAGCCGGAGGCTGCGGAGACGGGGCGGGCTAGTCTGAAGGCGAGTCGATAAGTCCTGAAAGGTCGCGGCTACCGCGAAAACGCAGCACGTTTACCATGAAGATATTGAGTTTGTTCACGATGTTCGGCGGGAGCAGGTTGCCGTCTACCTCAACCGACAGGACCGGATAGTTCCGCTCCCGCGCCCAGGGGGTAAAAAGCCCCTCGATAACCCGCCCGATAAGACAGGCGAACGGCGAAATGTTTACAATCCCCGAATACCCGTGTTCCATCGCGGTTGCCGCCACGCCGGTTGATACCGCGATTTCAGAGTTAAGCTCCAGATTGAGGAAGTGTTTCTGCGTATTTCCCATAATAAGCCGCATATCATGGGGCGTTTCGGGAATAAGGCCGGTGGGCTCCAGAATGGAAAGCACCTTCTTCTCGATTGAATGTTTCCACCACGCCTCGATTTCCAGTTTCTTGAGATCCCGCCAGGGCTTTGAGAAAAGGCGCTTCCCGGCTTTGCGGAGGCGCAGCAGCTTCTTAAGGCTGTATTCCCGCACGAAGTCAAGGTAGTGAATCCACTCGGAAATCCCCGATACCTTGACCACAATGCCCCGCTCGCTCATAAGGTCGGTCAGTTCCCCCACCGCGAAATCATCACGGCGCACGTATATCTCCCCCACGATAAGCACCTTCGGGCAATCCGCCAGCCGGCGCTTCAAGGGTATCTTCCGCACGTCTTGCGCGACCCGCTCCAGCTCGTGCCATATACGCGCCGGCTCTTTCTCCACCGCGTCCATAACATTCCGCCATGACCTCTCGTAATCGGAGAGCGCCTGCGCGGGGTTCTCCGCGGTGGCTTTAAGCGCGGTCTGGATGTCTTTGAGGTAATCGGACAACACGAGGCCCTTCCACATCTCTTTGGCGAAGTTCGGGCCAAGCTCGGTATAGGAATTATCCGCCGAAAGGATGAGGACCACCACGTTTTCAAGGCGCAGGTCCCGAAAGAGGTTCTCGTAGTACACAAAATACTGGCCGGTCCTGCAAGGGCCGGTGGTGATCGGCACAAAGAGGAGGTAAAGTTCGTCCTTGCGGTAGCGCTCGCTGAAAATAAACTGGAGGGCGCTCCCCAAAACCAGATGGCTCGGCACACATTCTTTGCCGGAAGCGTGCGCCCGCGCAATCTGCACGGTTTTGTTCGTGGCCACAGGCAGGGCCTCGGCGTTAATCGCAAGGCTTCTCAGCGCAGCGCCTATATATTCGGTGGTTACCGCGCCCATGTTGGAAAGAAGCATTTTCACCCGCCTGTTTCCCCGAATAGGCACCCGCTCGCCGGTCTTGTCGTTCTCAAGCCGGATGTCTTCATCGCCGCCGTACACGAAACGCCAGCCGTTGGAGTAACGCGCCGTCTCAAGCTCGACCCGCTTGGCGCGATACCCGTCGATAATGTCGAGAAACGCCTCGACCCGCGTGTCCACGCCGGCGTCAGCAGAATGGGAATCGAGCTCCAAGACCAGAAAGGGTTTCTGCCCCATAAGCCATTTAAGATAATGGAGGATAAACGAATCCGGAGCGCAGGAGAAGTTCGTGATATAGGTAACGAACAGGGAGTCTTCTTTTTTGAGGAGTGCCGCGGCTTTTACGTCCTGCTGGCCGTAGTACCAGTACATATTCGGGAAAATGTTCTCGTCCTGGAACGGGAGAATGTCAAACGGCACCACCGAATAGCCCCGCGTGGTAAACTTCCGGGGAATACCCATGTTGGCCTCCGGTGTAAAGGCGTTGTAGGGACGTCCCAGCACCGCGATTACGGGCCGGTCGGCCTTCCGCGCCGCGTCGAGCGCCTCCACGCCAAGGGCTTTCAGCGCGTCAAAACATTCGTTCTGCTTTGCCAACGCTTTTTCAAAGGCTGCTCCGGCCTCCGCTTCCCCGATGGAAAGGAGCGCGGCCATCTCGACAAAATACTCAAGCGCCTTGGCCTCGCCGAACTTAAAACTGACGACCGCTGGAAGGAAGCGCTTCTTATCAACATCGGGAAAAGCTTTTTCGATATAATAGGGCAGGCTTTGGGTTATGGGGCAGAAATTGGCGTGAACCTCTTCTTCATAGCTGGGCATATCGCGGAAATGCGGGAGTAGCAGGTAGTCCGCGCCCTTGTCAAGGCAATCCTGCACCGCGCCGTGGGCAATCTCCGCCGGAAAACAGTAGGTCGATTCCGCCCGCGCAACCCCTTCATGGGCTACCTCGGTGGAGAGAAACGTGGGAATCCCCAGCTCGTAGAAGAACCACCCGTAGAGCGGGTAGAGAGTATGCACCGAAAAGGCCCGGGGTATCCCTACGGTAAAAGGGCGCTTTCCGGCGGAGTCCGGAGCCAGATCCGGCGCCGCGTAGGTTTCAAAAAGGAGTTTCTGCCGCTTTTCTATGTAGTCGAACACCGGCGCGTCTTTAACGGCTTTACGCATATTGGTATATTTGTTGCACCTGCCGCCGAACATATACTTATGGTTATTGACCTTGAGTTCCTGAACCGGGCAGCGGTTCTCGCAGGCGCGGCAGGTGAAGACCCGCTCATAGCCGATCTCCCGCGCCAGGAGGCTGTCAATATCGACCGTACCCTCAGTAAGGAGGCCCTCGGCGTGTTTGCGCTTGGCAAGCAGGGCCACGCCGAAACAGCCCGTAAGTTCCGGCGAGGGCGGCACGAGGATTTCTTTGTCCAGCATCATGGCAAAGGCCAGCGGCACGGCGCTGTTCTTGGCGACCCCGCCCTGAAGAAATATCTTGTCCCCGATGGCGCGGTTTCCCACCACCCGATTAAGATAATTCGCCACAATCGAACACACGATACCCGCGGTGATGTCCTCCCGCGCCGCCCCTTGCTGCACCGCCTTGCGGATGTCCGAGTTGATAAAAGCCGAGCAGTGTTCGCCGAACTTGAGCGGCGCTTCTGCTTTGAGGGCGATGGGGCCGATAGCTTCAGCCGCGTGAATAGAAAGGTCTCCGGCGGCGGACTCTTCCAGAAACGAGCCGGTTCCCGCGGAGCAGGCTTCGTTCATGGCGTAATCAATAGGCACGCCGTTTTTAAGCAGCACGTACTTCGCGTCCTGTCCGCCTATCTCGAAAATCGTTTCCACCGCCGGATCGAAATAGGCGGTTCCCGCGGCGTGGGCAATAATCTCGTTGTATACCCCCGTCGTCTCAAGAAAGACCCCCAGGATTTCCCGTGAGGAACCGGTAACGGAAACGAGTCGGATGTCCGCCGTTTTGTCCCCGGTGTCGGCGATGATTTTCTCCTGAATGACGCGGAGGCATTCTTTCAGGGCAGTAACCGGATCCCCGTGGGTTCTTCCGTAGTGGTTTGCGGCAATCTCGTCGGTTTCCATGTCAACAAGGCACGCCTTCGTGGTGGTTGAGCCGCCGTCCACCCCCAGCATATAGGCGCGATCTGTCCGCACCGTGCCGCCGGGCCTGTCAAACAGCCGTACTTTCCGCTGCCAGTCCCGCAGCGGCGCGAGGGAATCGAACCGTATATCGTTGGATTTGAGTATCTCTTCCGCTTTTGGAAGCGGGGTACCGGACTCGCGGGCAAGGGACGCGGCGCCCAGCGCCTCAAAGACCGGCGCCTCCTGGGGGATAATAAACGTAATCTCCGGCGCTTTTTCAGTGATAAACCGGATAATGTGCCGGTTGAGCGTTATGCCGCCTGTGAGAACCACCGCGCCTTTGGTGATTTTCGCCCGCTTGAGAAAGTCAACCACCTTAACCGCCATTACGTCTGAAAGGGAAAGGACAATGTCGTGCTTGGCGGCTTCCCGCTTGTTAAGCCGGTGGGTGCAGTCGCTCTTCATAAATACGGAGCAACGGGTGGAAAGCGGGTATACTTTGGCGCTGTCAGGCACCGTGTCAATGTCTTCGAGGGTCATATCCATCCGCGCAAGCTGCTGTTTGAGGAACTCGCCGGTGCCGGACGCGCATTTATTGCCGGAAAAGCTGTTGATAATTTTTCCCTCTTGGTTCAAGGAATAGACTATCAGATCTTCGCCGCCCATACTAACCACCGCGTCAGGCTTAAGATCCAGGGCTTTTAGCGCGGCCTCAACGCACAAAGGCTCCACAGTGCCTGCCGCGTTGAACATCAGTCTGCCTTCATTGCCCGTAACAAGGGTTGCCGCGCCTTGCGGGATGTTCCCCTGCGCAAGGAGTCTGTGGACCGCGCCGGCAAAATCACCTTCATGGGGAACCGCGGCGCTCCAGATAACCGCGCCGTCTTCAAGTAGAACCATTTTGAGGCTGGTGGATCCGATATTTATTCCTAATGATTGCATAACTTTATAATACTCACACCGGCGCGCCTAATGCAACCGATTTCTTACCGCCGCCGGCGGCTCCCTAAGTGTTCTGCGGAGAGCCTTTTTCATGCGCTATCGGCTTTGCCGCGCTTCGCAGGAAGCCGTTTAAAACAAGCGGGCCGCCTAAGGCCGGTCGATTTCAGTGAAAGCGTCCCGCAAAAACCGGTTCAGAAAGAGCAGCCCCGCCTCTGTAAGCGCGGGTTTCTCCGGCTCAAGAAGCCCTTTTTCCCGCCACGCCGCCAGAGTTCGGGGGATAATATCCTCGATACGCACACCAAAGCGCCGGTGAAACCGCGCCGCGTCCGGCCCCGCTCTATACCGAAACCCCATAAGCACGGTTTCTTTTATAAGCGTGTTCCGGTCAAGGGCCTCAAAATCCGGCGGCTCGCCGCGGATAAAAGCGTCGATGTCCGGCGCGAAGGTAAAACGCGCCGCGCTTCCGGTTTCCTCATCAATAAGCGTGGATGACGCGGCGGCACCCAGTCCGATCCAGCTTTCCATGCGCCAGTAGCGTATATTATGCGCCGATTGTTTTCCCGGAAGAGAAAAATTGGACACCTCGTACTGTTCATACCCGTTGTCGCGCAGCGCGTCCCGCCCGCGTATCCAGAGCGCGTCCGCCGCGTCAGGATCAGGAAGGCGTTTTTCCAGCGGGGAGCCGTGTTCCGCCGTGAGCGCATAGAGGGAAATATGTTCGGGGCCGCGGGAAACGATTTGTTCTATGTCCCGCAGGAGAACCCTTTCGTCCTGTAGCGGGAGGCCGGTCATAAGGTCAACGGAGAACGCGCCGCCAAAATACTCCCGCACGAGCGAAAGCGCGTTGTTATCGGCGCTTCCGGTTCTGCCTACCGCTTTTCTTGAAGGTTCATGGAAGGTTTGTATACCTAAGCTGACGCGGGTAACGCCTGTTTCGCGGCAAACGCGGAGAAACGGCTCGGTTACGGACTCAGGGTTTGCCTCGACCGTGATTTCCGCCGGTCTGTTTCGCAAGACCCCGCGGAGCGCGGAAAGGAGCCGGCCTATGCGCGGCGCCCCCAGAACGGACGGGGTTCCGCCGCCTAGGTATACCGTGGGGATCACGAGGTTTTCCGGCAGGCGGGCAAGATCCCGTTCAAGGGCTTCTCCATAGCGGTCGAGGGTGGTGTTGACGGCTGTTTTTGAGCGTGCGGATAAATCGGATAAATCAATAGAATAGAAGTCGCAATAGGCGCAGGATCCGGCGCAGAAAGGGATATGGAAATACAGCGACACCGTCCAGCCTCCGGCTGTTCCTGCATGGCCGCCTGTTGTTTCAAAGTGGTGCAACACCGTGTCCGGTTCGCAATCTGATTGCTAATCAGGCGCGGCTACGCTCCGCGCAGCGGCGGGCGGTTCGGGAGCGCCGCGTTGTTGTGCGGCTGTCAGCTGACGTTGACCGCTTAGGAGCGCTTCGCATGACGCTTATGAAACAGCCGGAGACGGCGTTGTTGTGCGCGGTAAGGGGGCTTGTCGTTGTTCGGAGCGCGGGGCGGGAAGCTTATGAAACAGCCGGAGGCTGTGAAACCGCCGGAGGCTGCGGCGGGCTACCATTTTTTCGGCGTGAAGTTTTCAGGCGGGGTAGCGAGGGTAACGGCGTCGCCGCTTTGGACGAGGACGTAGAGGCCGTGCTGATGGGCGTACTGTATCGTATATTCATTGATCACGCCGCCCGCGACCGCGCCCATGAGGGTCTTAGGGTGCCAGTCGCGGTCCCTGTAGTTCCGTATCTTTGCGATACGCTCAAGGTGGTCGTTCACGTGGGCGCAGGTGAGCTTGGTCTTCACCTCCACCAGCATAGCGTAATCTTTCTCCGCACTAGTATTGACGAGCGCCATGTCAGCCTCCGCGATGACCTGTCCGTTCTCTTCAAACGTATGGTTCAGGTACACCTTGTCAAACTCATAGCCCGCTTGCGTGAATAACTTTTTCGGATTACCGGCAAACAGGCCCTCAATAAGTCCGCCCAGTGAATTCGTCAGGCCCCCGATATTCTTTGAGAGTTCTGCGATTTTCCGGTCCGTCTCTTTCATCTGCTCGGCAGTCTCTTTTGAGAGTTCTGCGATTTTCCGGTCAGTCTCTTTCATCTGCTCGGCAGTCTCTTTCACCTGCTCGGCAACCGCTTGGATTTTTCGGTCCGTCTCTTTTGATGACTCTGCGATTTTCCGGTCCGTCTCTTTTGATGACTCTGCAATTTTCCGGTCCGTCTCTTGGAAAGCGGCCCAGACATTGCGGAAGCTTGGGCGCTTATCTTTTCTTCGCGCTGTTATTCTCATATTCCGATACTACCCTATCCGCCCCACCCCTGTCCATCCGCCCGCCTCCGGCGGTTCCAGCATGGCCGCCGCCTCCGGCGGCTTCAGCATGGCCGCCTGTTGCTTCAAAGTGGTGCAACACC
>JAITHR010000175.1 GCA_031279895.1 Spirochaetaceae bacterium | reverse complement strand
AAGGTATACCTTTTACGACAAAAGGTATACCTTTCAGGACAAAAGGTATACCTTTCAGGACAAAAGGTATACCTTTTACGACAAAAGGTATACCTTTCAGGACAAAAGGTATACCTTTTGCGACATCCGGCAGCCTCCGGCTGTTTTAAACAGCGTCCTGCGGAGCGCCTGTAAGTACGCAAAGACCGCTTACAGGCGCGTATCAAGACGCTTATTATGTGCCTGTCGCGGCCCGTCGGAGACGGCCTGTAAGTACGCAAAGACCGCTTACAGGCGCGTATCAAGACGCTTATTATGTGCCTGTCGCGGCCCGTCGGAGACGGCTTGCGGCGCGGGGTAGCTTAGGGAGGAAAAGATGGAACCGGCTTTAACGCTGGAAGAGGTATGGACCGTTTTTCAGGAGTCCGAGCGCCGGCACGCCGAGGCGGAAGACAGGCTCGCCGCGGTTACCCGAAAACAGGCCGAGACCGACAGGCTTATGAAAACGGCGCGGGAAGTGATGCGGGAACTGTGGTGGAATATCGAGGAACTGCACCACTCGTTGGATAAACTCGTTGAAGAGGTGTTTTATTCCGACGTGTGGGAAGCGTTCAAAGCCTTCGGCTACCGGTTTACCCAAGGGGGCCGGAGCATGGGGTTTGTGGAGGACTGCCGCATAGTCGCCGAATCCGGCGTCTATTTCAAGGACGAGAACGCCCTTATGCTGGTAGAGGTGAAGACCAGGGTAACGGAGCGGGACGTTGACGAACACCTCAAAAGGATGGAAACGATCCGGCGGTATATGGACGAGCGCAATGACACGTGGAATTTGATAGGCGCCGTGGCCGGCGCGGTGCTCCCCGGCGCGGTCCTGCAATACGCCCATGAGCGGGGATTATACGCGCTCTCCCGAAAAGACGGCGCGTTTACGGTCGTTGACCCGCCGCGTGAGTTCGCGGCCATGTCCCTGCCGTTTACCGATGCTACCTAAAATTATGCGGCGCGGCATCTTTGAGTATATCCTCCGGGCGCTCCCCGAAAGGCGCGTCCACTTTGTCTTCCCCTCGGCGGTGACCTCTGATTTCTGGGCGCGGCGCGTGGCGGAAATCAGCCTTGAGCCGGTCGCGCCGCACCGCTTTATTGCCTGGGACACCTTTAAGGCCCGCACCCTCTCGGTCAGCCTTGCGGGACGCGAGCCGGTTAATCGGGCGCTGCGGATACTTTTCGCGGCGCGGCTTCTCGAAGAAAACGCCCGCAAGGAGACCGCCTTCCTCACCGATTACCTCAATCCGCTCTATGCGGCCTCCTATAACCCTTTCATAAGCGGCCTTGCCGCGCTGCTTCCGGCGCTTCCGCCGGTGCTGCGCCGCGCCGCCGGAATTCCGCAGGACCCCTATTTCCTTGACCTCCGCAGGATATACGAGCGCTACCAGGACTTTCTTGATCGCCATGCCCTCTACGAGCCCGCGTGGAACCGGGCGGCGTTCGCCCCGTCCCGCGAGGCGTGGATACTCTTTTTTCCCGAATTATCCGAAGACTGGGAGGAGTACGAGGAGGAACTGACCGCGCAGGCGGCGGAAAGCCCCGCGGCTGTTACCATTATCCCCCTGGACGCGCTCGCGCCGCCCGCGTATTACGGCGACGCTTCCGCACTCGGGAACATTCTGGGGGATCTCAAGGGGCGATGGATACCCTTTTCCTTTGCGGGAGAGGAATACCGCTGGCTGGCGCTGACCATACGAAGGCTCCTCGCCGAAGGGGGGCTTGCGCCGGAAGACGTCGCCGTGTCCATGCCGGAGGGCGCGGACACGGACCGCCTTATACAGGAATTGCGGCGCTACGACCTTCCGGTGAACAGGCGCCAGGGACGGGCCCTTGCGGAGTACCCGGGAGGCCGGATCTTCGCGGCGCTTGCGGCCTGTCCAAGCTCCCGATGGTCCTTTAAGGCGCTCAAGAACCTCCTTTTGGACAAGGCGTTCCCCTGGAAAGAGACGGAGACCATTACGGCCCTCCTTGATTTCGGCCTCCGCTACCGCTGTGTTTCCGGCTTTATGGACTCTCTCCCTTCCGGCGGGCAGCGGGAGATAGACGTGTGGGAGCGCACCTTCGAGCGCCGGTTAAGGCCCTGTTACGAGCGGCTCAAACAGGCGCTCTCCTCCCTGGGGAAAATCGGGAAAATCGGGGACATCGGAAACGCCGCCGAAATACGGGAGGTCGAAAAAGAAATCGAAGAGCGGCTTCAAAAGAAGGCCGAAAGCCCGCGGCGCGAAGGCGCGGAGCGCGGGGAGTACGGCGCCGCGATCGGGCGGGCGGAAAAGTACGTTGCGGCGCTTTTGTCCCGCGCCGCGCCGGAAGAACGGGAGCCCTTAAAACAGGCGCTTGCCGCACTTCGGGAACTGGGGGCCGGGACCTTTTACGAGGGGCTTAAAAAAGATAGTACCGCTCTGGCGAACGCCCCGTCCTTTACGGCGCTTGAGCGGAACTGGCACGCTTTTGAGGCGCGGCATTTTGACCGGACCCGCGTCCATCCCGAAACGGACAAGATCATCGCACGGGCAATCAACGCGCTTTCGGACCTTGCCCGCATTGAAAGCCGGTTTCCGGAGCTTGCCGGCGCCGCGGGACGACGGGCTTTTCCGGTGTTCCAGTCGTACCTTCAGGAGGAGCGGTACGTGTTTCAGTCAAAAACGCCCGGAATAGGGGTATACGATTACCGCGTGGCTGCGGGCATAGGGCCCGCGGTGCATTTTATCGTTACCATGACGCAGGAAGGCGCGTCGGTGGTCTATTCCGGCGGCGCGTCTTTCCTACGGGAAGACCGGAAACGCGCCTTGGGCATAGCCGATACTGACCGCTCCGCCGAATTCCTGCGGGCCTACCGGATTTCAGGCGCGTTTCCCGTGTTTACCCTGTCCTGCCGGACTTTTTCGGGCCCCGCGGTCCCGCACCGCGCGCTTTCGGCGCTTTTCGGCGGTCCCGCGCCGGCGCCGGCGTTTCCCCCGGACCCCTATCCGGCGGAAGCGTCCCTGGCGTCGGGCAAAACCATTCCCCGCGTCGCGCCTTCCTCGGTCCAGGTACGCGCATGGGAGGCGCTTCAGGTTCTCCGCCGCGGCCCCGCGCCTCTTGATATACGGAAAGAGCCGGTGCCTGCCGGAAAACTCCGCGCCGATCTGGCGCGGCGGCTCGGTTCGCGCAAACAAACGCGCCGCGATGCCGACGGTGCGCCGGACATTAAGGAGCGGGCCCACGAGGAGGGGGTCGTGCGGATTTCCCCCACTGACCTTAACGAATACCGGAACTGCCCTTTCAAGTGGGTGCTTGAAAGCGCCCTTCACCTGGAGGAGATGCGTACCGAGATAGAGACCGTTGACCAGAAGGAGATGGGAATACTCTACCACCGTATTCTGGAGCGCTTTTTCAAGCGGATACGGCGCGAATCCGGACGGTTTCAGGCGGAGCGCATCGATTCCTACCGCACGTACCTTGCGGAAGAGACCCGTTCCGCGCTGGAAGAGGCGCGCCGGCGGGAGGGCGCGTTTCAGGAGTCCGTGTACGCCATGCTGGAGCCGCGGATCGTTGCCGCGTTACAGGAGTACCTTGCGGGGGACCTGCCGGTTTTACAGGGCGCGGCAATTCTGGGCGCCGAATACCCCCTGCAAAAAGCCTGCGACCCCCGGGGCCTGCTTTTGTCCGGCATAACGGATCTCGCGCTTTCGGACCCTGAGGGGGGGCTTATCCTTACGGACTTTAAGACTTCTCTCATGCCCCCGAAGAAGGAGCTATTCTCCGAGCACGGGGACCCGCCGCGGGACCTGCAAATGGCGGCGTATATCGCCATGATAGAGGACGCTGACAGAGCGCCTGCGGAGAAGGCCGGAACCGTGCGGACCGCCCGCTTTTACTCGATTGACACCCGCCGCTACCGCAAGGTGGTCTCTGAAAAGGAGGAGACCGGGGCCGGGACGCTTCTCCGCTCGTCCTATGAGGCCGAAGTCGCCGCAGCCTCCCTTACGGCGCGGCGCGTCCGGGACGCCATGGAAAACGGCGCCTATATGGTCCCCCGCGGGCCGGACATTCCGCCGTGCGGAAACTGCGCGGTCTCTTCAGTATGCCGTATGCCCTTCTCCGCAGCCTCCGGCTGTTTTAAACAGCTTCCCGATACGCGCCTGTAAGCAGTCAACGCCCGCATACCGTATCCGCACTCCGAAGCCACCTAACCGCACTCCGAAGCGACCTACACGCACTCCCAGGCCACACAACCGCGCCCCGAAGCGACCTACACGCACTCCCAGGCCACCTATCCGCGCCCCGAAGCCACCTAACCGCGCCCCGAAGCGACCTACACGCACTCCCAGGCCACCTATACGCACTCCCAGGCCAGCAAATCCCGCCCCGAAGCCACACAAACCCACTCCCAGGCCAGCAAATCCCGCCCCGAAGCCACACAAACCCACTCCCAGGCCACCTATCCGCACTCCGAAGCCACACAAACCCACTCCCAGGCCACACAACCGCGTCTCCAAGCGACCTACCCGCACTCCCAGGCCAGCAAATCCCGCCCCGAAGCCGGCAACGACCGCTTACGGCTACGCGCTTCTAAACGGTCGGCGACTGCTTTGTCGCGGTATCGGGACGCTTATAGAACCGCCGGAGGCGGACCCCGCCTCCAAGCGGACAGCGACCGCTTAGGGCGGTGCGAAATACGACACCAAACCGTACCAAACAGCGACGTATCGCAGTAAACGGCGTACTATGCGAGTTCATTTCGAGTCAAAAAGAATTCTTTCTGGAGCTAAAAGAATTCATTCCGAGTCAAAAAGACATACTTCCGACTCCCGCACGACCAGACGCGACTCCCGCACGACCAGACGCGACCCGCTTATGACTATATGCGACCCGCTTATGACTATATGCGACCCGC
>JAITHR010000156.1 GCA_031279895.1 Spirochaetaceae bacterium | reverse complement strand
AACGCGGCAATCACCGCGGGCTCGGCAAAGTCGAGCTGGCTCTTTACCGGCTGGAAGAGGAGCGTCGGACACCCGCCGGCACGGGATACCGCGTCATAGATCGCTTGGGCAAGAAGCATAACGTCGGTTTCGGGATTACTTATGATAAGCGCCTGTTCGTTCGGTTTTACCTTGAGGGAAACCTCGACCGCTATACGCGCCGCTTCCTGTAGTTCCGCCGGAAGCCTGCCGGAAAGCGCACGGGCAAATGATGAAGGAGTGGTAGTAGCCATGGGCTTCATTAAACCCCATCCCCCAATCTTATGCAACCCGCCGGCGGCGGGTGGCACAGCATGGCCGCCCAGCCTCCGGCTGTTTCAAACATGGCCGCCTGTTGCTTCAAAGTGGTGCAACACCCTGTCCGCAGCCTCCGGCTGTCTCAGCACTGTTGTTTCTTAATGGTGCAACACCTTGTCCGGTGAGCGGACTGGCTGCTGCTTAGGCGCGGCTCCGCTTCGCGCAACGGCGGGCGGTTCGGGAGCCGTGCGTTGTTGCGCGTAGTAAGGGGCGGGTCGTTGTTCGGGGCGCATCGCGTCTCGCGTCGGTGGGGGTTTGGGGGGTCTATGACCCCCCAGCCGCCGGAGGCAACTAAGCAATCTCCGCCCGCTTTGTCGCGGTATCAGGACGCTTTTGTGCCACCCGCCGCCGGCGGGCGGTTAGATGAAATACATATAGGATTCGTCCGGGTCTATGGTGCCAACCAGAGATAACAGAGTCTTCTCGTCTATCACGCCGGCAATACGCTCGTTCAGACGGTCATACACCGTAAGCCGTATGCACTTCTGAATCTTCGTCTCCTCGGTATTCGGAAGCGGCGTATCAACCACCAGCATATCCCCCTCAAGGTCCCGCAGCGCCTTCCCTATGAAGATCTCCTCCGGCGGGCGCGCCAGGGTATAGCCGCCGGAAGCGCCCTTAACCGACCGGATAAGACCGGACCGGCGGAGGATAACCGCCACCTGTTCGAGGTAGCGGATAGAAATGTTCTGCCGCTCCGCCACGCTCGCGAGGGAAACGTGGGGCAGGTCCGTATGCTCCGCCAAATCAATCAAAAGCCGTATGCCGTACCTGCCCCTGCTTGAAATCTTCATATCGTATAATCCTGATAATCAAGCCCGCGGTAGGCCTCCGAAAGGTTTTCCAGACTGACGGAGTCGATAAAACAATTGACCGCCTCGTAAAGCTCCCGCCAGGTGTGCCGGGAGACACAGTCGTCCTGTGCCGGACAGCGCGTTGACCGGATGCAGTCAACCAGCTCCATGGGCCCCTCGACGGCCCGCAGAATATCCCCGACGCTTATCGCGCCCGCCTCTTTTGCCGGCATATACCCTCCTTGGGGCCCGCGGACGCCCTTCACGATCCCGGCTTTGCGCAGGGGGATAAAGAGCTGCTCCAGATACCCGTCGGAGATGCCCGTATGCTCCGAGATGGATTTGGTGCTTGAGTAGGTTCCGGCGGGAAGCATGGCCATATAGAGGAGCGCCTCCAGAGAGTACCGTCCTTTGGTTGAAATCCGCATTTTTTCCTCCGTTTTTATCTTTTTTATCTTTTTTATCTTTAACGTATCTTTATGTATTATTTACCGCATTTGCCGCGCCGCATTTTGCCGCGCCTTCGGGACGTGTCAGCGCGGGTCCCAGCGCCGGAACGCCGCGTCCAAATCGGCAACAAGGTCATGCTTGTCTTCAATGCCCACCGAGAGGCGCAGGAGCCGGTCGTTGACGCCGGCTTTGAGGCGCATCGTTTCGGGTATGGCGGTGTGGGTCTGCTCTAAAGGATAGGTAATAAGCGACTCGACCCCGCCGAGGCTTTCGGCGAACAGTATGAGGGACACGCTTTTGAGAATAACCGGCACCGCGGCGCGGTCTTTGACATAAAAGGAAATCATCCCGCCGAAGCCGCGGGACTGGGCGCGGGAGAGCGCGTACTGGGGGTGGTCGGGAAAGCCCGGGAAGAAAACCCGCTCGACAAGCGGCTGGGCGCGGAGCCAGGACGCGATGTGGAGCGCGTTTTCCTCACAGCGGCGCATCCTGAGTGCCAGGGTCTTTATGCCCCGCAGGGTAAGCCATGCGTCAAAGGGACTTAGGCTCGCGCCCTCGCTCTTCTGGATGTTTCGCAGCGGGTCTTCAAGGTCGTCGCGGGAATGTACGATAAAGCCGGAGAGCGTGTCGTTATGCCCGCTCAGGTATTTGGTGCCGCTGTGGGTAACGACGTCCGCGCCCAGCGCCAGGGGGTTCTGGAAATAGGGCGAGAGGAACGTATTGTCAACGATAAGGCCGGCCCCCGGGGAATGGCGGTGGATAAGATCCGCGCAGGCTTCTATATCGCTCACTTTCATCATGGGGTTCGAGGGCGTCTCGATAAAGAGCGCTTTGGTATGCCGGCGGAGGCTTTCTTTTATAGCGGCGGTATCGCTCGTATCGACCCACGAAAACGAGAAGCCGTACTGTTCGTAGTATTCGGTGAACAGCCGGTAGGTGCCGCCGTAGAGGTCTTCGGACACGATGATATGGTCCCCGGGGGCATAGAGCTTGATAAGGGCCGAGAGCGCGCCCATGCCGGTCGCGAAGGCCAGGCCGTATTTCCCGCTTTCAAGAAGCGCGACGGTCCGCTCCAGCTCCGTTCTCGTGGGGTTCACGGCACGGGAATAATCGAATCCTGTGGACTGAAAGAGTGCCGGATGACGGAAGGCGGAGCTTTGATAAATCGGGGTGCTTATCGCGCCGGTAGCGGGCTCAAAGCGGCTCGCGCCCCGTGCCGCCGTCGTGTCAAGAGACTCCCGCCGCTTTCCGCCGCTTTCCGCCGCGTTTCGGGTATCCGTATCAGTATCCATAGGTTATCCCAGCGCCGCGTCAAAGTCGGCTATAAGGTCTTCCGCGTCTTCAAGTCCCACGGAAATCCGTACCAGCGTATCGGTAATGCCCCGCCGCGCCCGCTCCTCCGGCGGCATGGAGGCGTGGCTCATCCGCGCCGGATAGGACGCGATGGTTTCCACCCCGCCGAGGCTCACCGCCGCGGCAGCCAGCGTAACGGCGCTCAAGAAATTATGGGCCTGGGATACGGTTCTGGTCTTGAAAGAAAGCACGGCCCCGGGCCCGTCGGCCTGCGCGAGGTGTATGTCCCGGCCTTTGTGGGACAGAAGCCCCGGGTAAAAGACTTCTTCCACGTTTTTATGCTCCGAGAGCCAGAGCGCCAGTTTTCCGGCGGTCTCCTGCTGCATTTCAAGACGCGCTTTGAGGGTTTTGATGCCCCGTATCACGAGCCAGACGTCCCAGGGCCCCGGAACCGCGCCGAAGCAGTTCTGCACCGCGTAGATCCGTTTCCCCACCTCGGGGTCCCGGGACACGGCGAGGCCGGAAAGCACGTCGCTGTGGCCGCCCAGGAACTTGGTCGCCGAATGTACCGCAATATCCGCGCCCAGCGCCAGGGGGCGCTGGAGGTAGGGCGTCATAAAGGTATTGTCCACAATCGTAAGCAGCCCCGCTTCCCGCGCAACCGCGGCGCAGGCGCGAAGGTCGGTGATCGCAAGGAGCGGGTTCGAGGGGGTTTCGAGGAAGAGTGCTTTGGTTTCGGGCCTGAGGGCCTTACGGACGCGCCCGGTATCGGTGGCATCGACCCAGGTGGTTTCAAGACCCCACCTTTCATAGAACGTGGAGAGGATGCGGTAGGACCCGCCGTATATGTCTTCCGCCGCGATAATGTGGTCCCCGCGCCGGAAGATGCCGAGCGTCGAGGCGATGGCCGCGATGCCGCTCCCGAAGGCGAAACCCGCGGCGCCGCCCTCAAGGGACGCGGCAATTTCTTCCAGCGCCTTGCGCGTCGGGTTTCCCGACCGTGCGTAATCGTATTCCTGCGGGGTGAAGACATCCGTTTGCTGAAACGTGGAACTCTGTATAACCGGCACCCCCAGCGCGCCGGTAGCCTTTTCCGTTTCATGCCCGTTATGGATAAGCATGGTTCCCTTTTTCATTTTTACTCCTGCGGTACGCCGCTCCTACTATCCTCATCAGATTTTAGGATATGCTCCCCCGTAAATCAAGCAGCCTCCGCCGTGTCCCACGGCTTCAGCATGGCCGCCCAGCCTCCGGCTGTTCCGGCATGGCCGCCTGTTGTTTCCAAATGGTGCAACACCGTGTCCGGTTACTTCGCTGGTTGCTACTTAGGCGCGGCTACGCTTCGCGCAGCCCGCCGCGGTTTGCAAGCGGCGCGTTGTTGTGCGCGGCAGCCTCCGGCTGTTCTAGCATGGCCGCCTGTTGTTTCCGAATGGTGCAACACCCTGTCCGGTGAGCGGGCTTCCTACTGCTTAGGCGCGGCTACGCTCTCGCGCAACGGCGGGCGGTTCGGGAGCTATGCGTTGTTATGCGTTGTTCAGGGCTTGTGGTGGTTCGTGGCGGGGGGCGGGAAGCCGCAGTGGGGGGTTTGGGGGAACTGGTTCCCCCAAGTAAAAAGAAAGGCGCGGCCCCCGTGGTGTGGGGGAACCGCGCCTGTTACGTGTCAGCTCTGACTAGGAGGAGGTCTCGAACTCGGTCGCCGCACTGATGGTTGCGTCGTTATTGGCATTACCGTTCAGTACGATTTTTCCCTTAGAGGAAACATCGTCCGTTGCGACAGTTGCCGCTTGGAGTTCTCCGTCAATGACGGCCTCGCCGGTGGAGGCGTTTGGTAAAGTTGTTATATCAGTACCGGTAGTGCCGGCGAAAGTAAAGACCGTCGCGGCCCCCACGCTCGTCCCGACTGTTGTAGAATTTGCCGTACCTTGGGACTGTGCGTGAGCGGTGCCGGCGGTGAACTTAATCGCCGCGCCGCCGCCGTTCGCCGCGGAGCCGCTTTTTGGCAGAAGTATCACCGAACCGGCGCTTGCGTGTTTTGTAATCACGATAGCGGCGCCTGCTGCCGACACGTCAAGCGTAGCAGTAGCCTCTACCGTCAGAGTTTTCTGAGCCGCAATGGTCAGGGTTTTCCCAGCCGGCACCGCAAAGTCCGCGGTAAGGGAGAGATCATCGCCCAGGGTAACGGCGTCCGCAAACCCGAGCGCCGCGGTGACTTTGGCCGCGGTGGGGCTTGCCGCCAAGACGCCGATGTCGGTAACAACGCCGTCCGCGCCGAATTGTATCGTGTCGGTAGCCTCGAGCACAGTCAGCACCGCGATAAGCGCCGCGTCAAAGTCCTCGTCGAGAGTCTCCGTTACCAAGGATCCGTTCGTAACATGATAATTCAGCACTTTTGAAGCAGAAGCGTAGTGAATCTTGGTTGCAGCGCTCACAGCACTGGCTGTCGCTACGACCACATAGGCGGGAGGATCAGCTGTTTCAGGCGGAACCACCACCGGCGTACCGGAGTGAGTGTGGGCGGCCACGCCGGAGGCGCCGCTTTGCTGCGCGTCTGCCTTGAGCACGACTTTTACCTCATTGTTCCCTGACGCGAGTTTGTGGTCCCCGCCGCTGGCATCCACGGACAGCCCCGTTATCACGAGCCGGTCGGTTTTCGGAGTAACCGTTACGCCACCGCTCACCACAGTACCTAAATTCGTGTCGGTTGCGGCAGTAACCGTAACCGTTGATTTGGGAGTGCTGCCATCGGTTTTGATGTACACATTAAGGTTTGACTTGAGAGTGCCGCCTGTGGCAATAACCACAAGCGCCGTGTCGTCCTCCGCTGCCGTAATGGTCGCGGTCCGGTCGCTTGCCGGCGGCGCGTTGTAAGGCACGATCTCCACGGCGGGCTTGTTAGCCGCCTCGACCTGACCGTAAGGCGTCTTTTGGGTGAGGGTAATGATATGGTCATCAGTACCTGCCGTTGTACCGACCGTCGCAGTGTACTTCGCGCCGGTGGCGTCATTAAGCGCATTCTTGATAGCCACGGCTTGGAGAACAGCGGTGGCGCCGCCGGTTCCGCCGATGTACTCCACCGCAGCGGTAGCCACCTTGGTGAACGTGGCCTTTTTAGTAGCCTCAAGCGGTTTATTGACCGTTACGGTAAACGTAGCCGCGGTGCCGGCGGCTCCCGTGACCCCGTCTTTTATCTCAAGGTACTCCGCCGCGTTGATAGGGTCGTCGCTGTCGCTGTCCCCGCCGCTGTCGCAGCCGGTCATCATAAGCCCGAATGACAGCAGCAGCGCCGCCATTCCCGTCAAAAAAAGTTTGGAATGTTTCATGTATATCCTCCTT
>JAITHR010000148.1 GCA_031279895.1 Spirochaetaceae bacterium | reverse complement strand
CATATTGACGGCGCCCTGCTGGTCAGGGCGCTCAAAACAAGCGATACGGTGGAGCGTGTCGAGATGAAAGAAAAGTTTTTCTAACCAGCCTCCGGCGGTTTCACAGCCTCCGGCTGTTTAAGCATGGCCGCTTGTTGTTTCCGAATGGTGCAACACCGTGTCCGTTGAGCGCGTCAGTGCTGCATAGGCGCGGCCCGCCTCCGGCGGTTTCATAAGCTTCCCGCGAAGCGGCTGTAAGTACGCAAAGACCGCGTACAGGCGCGTATCAGGACGCTTATGTGCCACCCGCCGCCGGCGGGCCTGCGGAGCGCCTCGAAGCGGGCGGCGTCCGTGCGCAAAACGCTTATGGAACAGCCGGAGGCTGCGGCGGGCAAGTCATTACAAATAAACGACTTATCAGTAGAAAGGGGCGGTTCTGCCCCTCGCAAGACCGTCTCAGAACATCAATGTTTTGTCTCAGAACATCAATGTTTTGTCTCAGAACATCAATGTTTTGTCTCAGAACATCAATGTTTTGTCTCAGAACATCAATGTTTTGCCGCGGAACATCAATGTTTTGCCGCGGAACATCAATGTTTTGCCGCGGAACTTCACTCGGATTACCCCGCCAATAACACGGTTTTACCTACACCAACACCCCAAAAACCCCGGCAGCCTCCGGCTGTTTCATAAGCTTCCCGCGCCGCGCTCCGAACAACGACCGTCAGCTGACCGTCCGGCTTTGAGTCGCTCCGCAGGACGCTTGTGAAACCGTCGGAGACGGCCCGCGAAGCGCCTGTAAGTACGCAAAGACCGCTTTGCCGCGCTTCGCATGACGCTTTTAGAACCGTCGGAGACGGCGCGCCTAAGCAGCACTGACTCGCTCAACGGACACGGTGTTGCACTATTCGGAAACAACAGGCGGCCATGTTTAGAACCGTCGAAGACGGCGGCGGCGGCGGGCGGCCACTAAGCCCGCAATAACCAGAGAAAGAGGCACCACCGCCACGTTAATCCCTTGGGCGAACACTTCCGCCCGGAGCCGTTTCCGCGGATCCGTGATTTTGTTGAGCTGCCCCAGTCCCTGACGGGTCCGAATAGCGATAATGTCCTCGTCATCCCCCAGCCATCCCGCAGCGCTAACGAGAAAGTTGAGGTCCGAAACGCGGGACGTGTAGGCGTAGGAAACGTTTGCCGCCATTTCGGTATTCCCGATAACCATAACGCGGGCTTTCCGGGGGGCTGGGGGCATAGCGGGAAGTTCTTCGCCGGATCCCTCCCGCACGGGCTTGGGCTGTCCCGCGAAATAACCGGGAAAAACGCCGGTCAAAACCGCGCCCAGGACTTTGACCCCTTTGGTGTCCGGCGCTTCCCCCTCAAAAAGGTACGACGCGGTCTGGGGGGCTATGGCAAAGTCCTTCGTCATAAGCCACGCCTCCTCGGTGCTGGTAAAAAGCGCCTGCGCTTCCACGCCCTCCGGCGGGGAAAGCTCCAGCGGATTGGGCCAGAACAGCTCCACGCCGCCGAAGTTGGCGGTAAGCGGATGGTCTTTGCTGCCGTTCAGCACCTCTACCCAGTGGGGATACCGTACCTGCTGCTGAATAGGTATGCCGAAGGGGGTCGGCACCTGATAGGTGAGAAGAAGCGCCGCCTTGTCCATGACCAGGGCGCTCTTCACCGACACGCCGTAACGGGAGAGCATGGAAAGCAGTCCGCCATCCGCAAGCGCGGCGGCCTCGCTGGTCTGTACGTTGACCGATACCGCGCTTACCGCAAAGAGCGCGTTCCCGCCGCCCTGTATGTACCGGTCGATACGGTAGAGCGCCCACTCGTCGAGGTCTTCCGCGCCGCCCAGCACGAACAGCGCCGGCAGGGTATCGGGTATCTCGTCCCCGGGGGGTATCACCCGCACCTCGAACCCCCCCTGGACAAGCATGAGGTTAAGGTACTCGTAGTCGGCGGCCCACTGTTTCGTCCCGTCGCCCACGATAACGCCCACTTCCCGTTTCACCTCCCGCACCAGAGCGCGGATGCGGCTGGTAATATCGTATTCCAGGGTCTCAAGGGAAAACACCAGGGGCAGAACCTCCACCTTGTCGAGGTACTCGACGGTTATACCGGTGTACACGAGCGCGCTGGTGGCCTCTGCCTCTTCGGTTATCCGCAGCTGGGTGGGCCGGATGCCCAGCTCCTGCACCGCGCCCGTAAGGCCCGCTTTCACCGGATCGCGGACCGTAAGGCGGATTTTCCCCCGTGAATACGCCGCGTACTCCCGCAGAAAATCCGTAATCTCCCCGGGCTGGGGGTACATGGCGGCCAGTTTGTCCGAAAGGTAATAGGTAATCTGTACGCGGTCCGGTATCTCGGCGCGGATGGTGCGGGAGGCGCGGGACATGGTGTAGGCGCGGCTTTTGGTTAAATCGAGCCGGAACCAGAGCCGCCCGCTTACGAGCAGCCCCAGAACCAGCGCGGCAACGGTCAGGACCGTAATCAGGGTGCATTGTTTTTCGGTCATTGCTACCTCCATTTCCGGTATAAAAGCACTCTGGTATTGAGAAACAGGAAGAGCGCGGTGCTGATAATAAAAAACGCCGCGTCTTTCGTGTCGATAACGCCTTTGGCAAAGGTTTCAAAGTGAAAGGACAGGGAGAAGAAGTTTATCCCCTCTATGAGGGGGAGCGGGAGCGGCAGGTCCGCGGCCTGGGTGAGCCGGCTTACAAGGAGCGTGAGAAGCATGACCGCCGCGCACCCGATAAACGCGGCGCCCTGATGTTTCGAGAGGCACGACGTAAGGAGGCCCAGGGCCGTGGCCGCGGCGCCCAGGAGGAGGGCGCCCGCATACTCTCCGACAACGACTCCGGCGTCAAAGTCCCCCAGGGGGAGCAGCGTGAGCGGCACCGGAATAGTGAGGGCCATAACGGAGGCCAGAGCCGCGAAAGCGGCGACGAACTTCCCCAGCACCAGGTCCCATTCGGAGAAGGGCATGGTAAGGAGCAGCTCTATGCTGCCCAGTTTACGCTCCTCCGCCCAGCTTTTCATGGTAAGCACCGGTATAACCATGATAAAGCCCAGGGGGAAAGCGGCGAAAAAAGGCCGGAGGTTTGCGGTGTTCAGCGTGAAAAACCGGTGGAAATAGAAAAACCATACTGATACGAAGAGGAGAAAGAACACGCCGATACCGTAAAAGACCGGCGAGTACACATAGGAACGGATCTCTTTCCGCACCAGAGCGCGGGCGCTCTCCCAGGATTTCCCGTTTGTTGTAAGACCCTCCGGTTTCATGCCCCCTCCTCCGCGGCCCCGCGGTCCCCCGGAGACCCTTCGTGTTCCCCGGTAAGTTTTACGAAAATATCTTCAAGGCTCAGTTTCTTCCGGTTCATGCCGAGGATTTTGACCCCCTCCCGCACGGCCCAGTCGAATATCCGCTCCCCCTCCGCCTCCCCGCCAGGCGCCGAAAAGCTGAGGCTCACGGCGCCTCCGTGTTCCGGTAGCGGCGGGAGGCGTATCCCGTCGGCAAGGCGGGCGGCTTTTTCCGCGGCTTCCGCGGGGTTCGGGAATTTGAGGAGTAGCTCCCAGGTATCGGCGCCTTTCCCGGTAGTCAGGGTTTCGGCAATGACTTCGGGAAGCCCCTGCGCCGCGATGCGGCCTTCATGGATGATAAGCACCTGGGAACAGACGGCCTCCACCTCCTGGAGGATATGGGTTGAGAGGATGACCGTCTTCCGTTTCCCCAGCTCCTTCATAAGGGCGCGTATCTCGATAATCTGGTTCGGGTCGAGACCCGTGGTCGGCTCGTCGAGAATGAGAATGGCCGGATCGTGAATAATGGCCTGGGCCAGCCCCACCCGCTGTTTATACCCTTTGGAAAGGGTTTCAATCCGTTTTCCCGCGCTCCGCGCAAGGCCGCAGGCTTCGAGCGCCTCCCCTATGGCGGCCTTCCGCGCTTTCGCGGGTATGAGACGGGCGCCGGCAATAAACGAGAGGTACTCCTCCACCGTCAAATCCCCGTAGAGCGGCACGCTTTCCGGCAGGTACCCCAGCCGCGCCTTCACCGCCACAGGCTCCTCCTGCACGGAAAAGCCGTCTACCGTAACGGTCCCTCTCGTAGGAAAATGATAGCCCGTGATGATTTTCATAATCGTCGTCTTCCCCGCGCCGTTCGGCCCCAGAAAACCGACAATCTGATCCCTCCCGACTTCAAAGGACACGTCCGTTACCGCCGCAACCGGGCCGTATTGTTTGGTAAGCCCCTGAACGCTAATCATGGCTCAAACTCCTCGCACACTTTCTTTTGTTTTCATTTCGCACCGCTTCCCCTCTTCCTATACTATAAAAAACTCCCGCCAGTCAACCCAGCCTCCGCCCGCCGGCGGCGGGTGGCACAGCATGGCCGCCTGTTGTTTCCGAGTAGTGCAACACCTTGTCCGGTGAGCGGGCTGGCTGCTGCTTAGGCGCGGCTACGCTTCGCGCAACGGCGGGCGGTTTGGGAGACGTGCGTTGTTGTGCGTCGTAAGCGGCGCGGCGTGGTTCGGGGCGCTTCGCGGGAAGCCGCTACCGTGGGGTCTGGGGAGGCCGGCCTCCCCAGCCGCCGGAGGCAGCTAGTCTGTCGCCGCCCGCTTTGCCGCGCTCCGCGGGACGCTGTTTGAAACCGTCGGAGACGGGCCCGAGGCTGGCCAGCTGCGGGAGCAGTTCCGCCGCGGCTTTGCGGATGCCGGTCAGGTTTTCCAGCGCCTCCAGGGTATAGGCGCCGCTTGAGGAAGCGTTGATCCGCCCGTCTCTCGTATTTGCGATATGCAGGCTCATGGTATAGCCCGAACCGGTTTTGAAGATGCTGCCGGTTA
>JAITHR010000009.1 GCA_031279895.1 Spirochaetaceae bacterium | reverse complement strand
GTCGGCGGCGGGTGACACAGTATCCGGCGGGAGGAGGAGGAAAGCCGTAGTAAAACGCGGGGCCGGCACCCCCGAAATATAGCGCGGCGGTCGTTGACCGCTTAGAGGCGCGGGACAGGCCGCCTCCGGCGGTTCCGTAAGCGTCCCGCGAAGCGCGGCAAAGCGGTCGTTGACCGCTTAGGGGCGCGTGGCGGGAAGCGGTTTGAAACCGTCGGAGACGGCGGAGGCTGCGGCGCACAACAACGCACAAACCGTCGCAAGTTGCGCGAGAGCGTAGCCGCGCCTAAGCAGCACTGATTCGCTAACCGGACACGGTGTTGCACTACTCGGAAACAACAGGCGGCCATGCTGTGCCACCCGCCGCCGGCGGGGTGTTGCACTACTCGGAAACAACAGGCGGCCATGCCGGAACAGCCGGAGGCTGCGCTCCGAACAACGACTGTCAGCTGACCGACCGGCGGGCGGGCGCGGCGCGGGAAGCTTATGGAACCGTCGGAGACGGCGGAGGGTCGAAGAGGGAGGGAGTGTCGGATTCAGGGCGGCGGCGCGGGCGGGCAGCGGGTCGTATGGGGCTTTGCCCGCTGAATAACGCCTGCCAACGGTTAAGCAGGTTGAGTGCTTCCGGCGGCGTGGTGTGTTCAAGGTCAAGCCTGAAAAGGTCCTCGATAAACCGCTCGAACGTAACCGGATCAAACCAATCAGGCCGCGGTGCCGCCGCCGGTTCGGATTTCCCCTCGGGCCCGGCGTCCCGCACGGTTAGCGTTTTCAGGATGCGGCGGAACGATTTGTCCCGCTCCTCAAGCTCTTTTATAATGGTATTCGCCCGCAGGAGCACCCGGTCATTTAATCCGGCAAGGCGCGCAACCTGAATGCCGTAGGACTTTTCAGAGGGACCCTCCCGCAGTTTGCGCAGAAAGATGATGTTCCCCTCCCCGTCCAGCACTTCCATGGAACGGTTCGCAAGACGCGGATGGCTTAAGAGGGAAAGCTCGTGGAAATGGGTGGCGAAAAGCGTTCTGCACGTAATCTGGTTCAAAAGGTCCTCGCTCACGGCCCAGGCTATGGAAAGCCCGTCTATGGTTCCGGTCCCCCGCCCCACCTCGTCCATGATTACGAGGCTCCGCTCGGTGGCGGTATGGAGAATATACGCGGTCTCGTTCATCTCCACCAGAAACGTCGATTCCCCCCGCGCCAGGTTGTCCGACGCCCCTACCCGACAGTATATCCGGTCGGCGATGCCTATCTCCGCTTTCCGCGCCGGAACAAAACTCCCCATCTGCGCCATAATCGTAATAAGCGCGGTCTGGCGGAGGTACGTGGATTTGCCGGCCATATTGGGACCGGTTATCATAACAAAGGAAA
Organism: Spirochaetaceae bacterium; assembly: GCA_031279895.1. Lineage (GTDB taxonomy): Bacteria > Spirochaetota > Spirochaetia > Treponematales > Breznakiellaceae > JAITHW01. The sequence continues at coordinate 10,113 of JAITHR010000009.1, read as the reverse complement.
TCCCGCCGCTTTCGAGGAACAGGTCGTTAGGGATGAATTCCCCCTTGGGAAGATGGGCTTCCACTACCGGATGGCGCCCGTCAATAACGGTAAGGCGGTTTTGGTCATCCACCAGGGGCCGCACCCAGTTATGGAGTATTGCGGCGTGCGCGAGGGACTGGGCCACGTCCAGCTCGGCTATCCGCTTGGCCGCGGCTCCCAGCTCAAAGATACACTCCTTGGTCTTTTCCCGCAGCTGTAAGAAAAGCTCCCGCTCAAGCTGAAGCGCCTTTTCCACCGCGGTATTTATATCCGTTTCAATGGTCAGAAGCCGGTCGGTGGTAAAACGCTCCCTATCGGCAGCGCCGCCGCGCCGCTTTATGAAATCACCCGGCACCTTTGCAAGATGCGTCTTGGTGACCTCGAAGAAATACCCGATAATCTGGTTATGCATCAGTTTCAGATTGGGAATGTTGGTGCGCTTCCGCTCTTCCTCAAGGTAGCGCTCCAGTACGGAGCGGCTTTCGTCCTGAAGCAGCTTTAAGTTGTCCAGTTCCGCGTTATATCCCTTTTTAATGAGATTGCCTTCGTGAAGCGACACGGAAGGCTCGTCGCAGAGCGCGCTTTCAAGAAGATTGTGCAGATTCGCAAGCCGGTCGAAGCCTTCGATTCCCAAACAGGCGGCGTCAGGATGTTCAAACCCGAAAGAACAGGCAGCGCCCAGTTTCTCGAGGCTTTGGAGTATTCCCAAGGCGCCTTTAATAAGCGCCATGTCGTTGCCGTGAACCTTATCCATAGCGAGACGGGAATTGAGCCTCTCAAGGTCAGGGGCTTTTCCCAGAAGCTCGCGGAAAAGCGCGAGGCGCTTCTTATCCTGATAGAGCGGCTTTATCATGGCAAGGCGCCTGTTTATAAGGTCGATGTTCCGCAAGGGGTGGAGGAGCCGGCGTTTGAGGAGCCGGCGTCCCATAGAGGTGCGGGTTTCATCCAGCACTTCCATAAGAGAGAAACGGGTATCCCCTTCCCGCATATTCCGCAGGAGTTCAAGGTTACGCTGGGTGGATTCATCTATACCCAGATATTCGGTATCCCGATAGATTCTGATAGACCGGACATGGGGGATAAGGCTTTTGGCGGTAATGTCGAGATAATTCAAGAGTGCGCCGGCGGTAAGGAGTTCGGGGCTCCTGTCGTCAAGGCCGAAGCCTTTGAGGTTTGAAGTTCCGAACTGTTTTTCAAGCCGCACGCGGCTTCGGTCGAGATCAAAGCGCCACAAAGCCCACCGGTTCACCACCAGATTCGGATGCGCGTCAATAGCCGCGGCCACAAGCGGCAGTTCCTCGAAGACGGTCTCTTGAATAATCATCTCTTTTATGGCGAGCCGCTCAAGCTCTTGGCGGAACTGGTCCGCGCCGCCTTCAATGGGAAACGAGGTGGCGTGAAAATCGCCGGTCGAAAGGTCTATGTAGGCGAAAGAAAGAAGCCGGTCCGTAGACGCGAGAGCGGCAAGGTAATTGGAACTTCCCCGGTCAAGATAATACTCGTCAACCGCGGTGCCCGGGGTAATGACCTGCACCACATCACGCGGAATGATGGTTTTGACGCCGGCGGGCTTGGCAAGCTGTTCGCACATCGCCACTTTTCTGCCTGATTTTAATAAGCGGCTGATAAATATATGCGCCCGGTCATAGGGAACGCCGCACATGGGAACACCGTTGCGGCTAGTCAGTTTGAGGTGGAGCAGGGCGGAGATTTCTACCGCCTCGTCGTCAAACATCTCATAGAAATCACCGCTATGAAAGAACAATACTTCTTCTTTGTACTGTAGCTTAATCCTTCGGTATTGTTCTATCATAGTTCCCGATTCCGCGGAATTGATGTGGCACCTCCTCAATCTCACTCTCAATCTTAATCTTAAATCATTCGTCAGTAGGCCGAACCGCTATCGTCTGCTCCCTTTAGCGCGCATATTTTGGATGAGCTTATCAGTAATATCCACGGTGGGGCTGAACCAAAGGATGCCCGTATTTTCTTTCAGATTGAGCACCATGCTATATCCCTCGCTTTCGGCGATAGCGCGTATCTCGTCATAGACCTGTCCCAAAAAAGTCTCCGATTGCGTGAGCTTCTGCTTACGGTCCTCAAGCTCGGCGGTTTTAAGGCGGAAGTATTCTTTAAGGTATTCGGAGTTCCGGTACACCTCGTTTTCCAGCCGCACGGCTTGGGACCGGTCGCCCTGGGCCTCGGCGTTAAGCTGGGCGGTTTTGAGGGCCTGTATTTCTCTCGTCATCCGGTCTATCTCGGACTGAACGCGATCCCTCTGGTCCTCAAATTCCCTGACCGCCTGGGATTCCCGAAAAAACGCGAGATAGACCTTGGAGAGGTCAACCACCGCAAACCGTGTAAGCTGCTGGGTCTCCGCCGGCGTACCGGAGAAGCATAACACCGCCGCGCAGAGCGCGAAAATCTTGTTTTTCATCATATTTTATGTACTCCACCTCTTGTAATGGTTTTAATAGGTTGATATGGCAAAGGAAAATACCAGGTCTACCGCGTCAAGGATATTCCCCTTCTGCCATTCAACGGACCCGTCCACGACTTTGAACCGTTTGGCAATGCCTAACCGGATGGGAAACTGGGGCAGGGCGAACCGGAACTGTCCGCCCAGACTGAAGCGCATATCTTCTATTGAAAAGTCGGAGAAGAACGCCCTGGGCGTGTCTTTTACCGCGGCGGCGTCAAAGAACAGATCAAACGCCAGCATACCCGGAACAAAGGGTATCCGCACTTCCGCCCAGTTTTCCCACAAGGCAAGACCTTTGATGTAATACTCGTTGGTCCATCCCCTGCCCACGAACATACCGTCTACCGAGAGTTTGTTCGGGTTTTCCACCGCAGGCGCGTCCCGGTTCGGCTGGGGGAATATAAAAGAAAGCCCCGAATGGATACCAAAGATAAACTTGAGGATATAGGTATCGGTAATCTGAAAGGCGAGAAGCGTATGGAAGAACTCGGCTTTGGTGTCGGTTCTGAAGTAATGTTCCAGCTCTATGGGAAAGATGCCGTAATAGCCGAACCTTTGAATCCCGTAATAGCCTTTGGACGGGTCGTAATAGATGTCCCGCTGATCCAAAGAGACGCTGGTCCAGACCGAATTGGCCGGTGTCCATTTATTGTTCTGATCACGAATGGCCGGATCAAACGCCCGGTATAAACTCTCGTCGTATTGGTTTAAGACAATGCCGGAACGGACGCCGCCGCCAAATCCCAGGTTTCCCGCGATTGTGGGAAAACGGTAGCCTGTTGAAACGCCCAAAGAAAATCGCCATTGGTCATAGTGCATTAAAAATTCGCTGGGAGGGGTTTTACTCGCGTTGACGTATTCCTCATAGGAATTAAAGCCGTCGGGAAAGGCGTAAGGTTCATCACCGTTGAAGTACGGCGCATTGTTATCCATGGCGCCAAGCCGCCGCGTATGCTGGCCGGTAAAGTCAAAGCTCATGGACAGGGGAATCCCAAAGACCCAACGATGGGTATACTCAACGGTAAAGCTTTGCGTGTAGTAAGAGATGTTAAGGTCCACCCCCAGCATATTGCCGTATCCCAGGAAGTTGCGGTCGCTCCATTTAAGCATAAAGGATATGGGAACCTGTCCCGGCTCCGAAATGCCGGAGAAGTTCATGCCCACTTGAATATCCATCGTAGGCTGCTCTTCCACGTTAAAAATCAGGTCCATAAGGCTGTCTTCGCTTCCCGGCGGGGTATCGGGGGCGACCACCGTAAAATACTGAAGGTTCATCAGATTCCGCCAGCCTTCCATGACTTTGGTTTTGGAGAAAACATCCCCGCTCTCAAGGGGTATCTCCCGCAGAATCACATGGGGTTTGGTCTTGGCATTCCCTCTGACAATGATGTTTTCAATATGCGCCCGGCCCCGTTCGACAATGGGGATTTTATAGGTAACCATACCGTTTTGGGAATCCCGTACTTCCTCTCTTCCTATGGAATTAAAAATATAGCCGTTTTCATAGTACAGATCCGCTACCCGTTGGAGGTCGGTCTCAACCTTTCGGGCGTTGACCACTTCCCCCACTTTAGAGGTAATTTTTTCAGATAAGGTTTCGGTGGGAAAAATCTGGTTTCCCTCAAACACGACGCCTCCGAATAGGTATTGCCTGCCCTCAACTATTTTGAAGGTGATGGTCATGTTGTTGTTTCCTTTTTTATCTTTCTGTACACTCCGCATCACATCAACAAGCTCCGCATCAATATATCCCCTGTCTCGATAGTATTGGATAACGGTATCTTGGTCAACCAATAGTTTGGACTCCTGAAACGCGCCGTCAACAAAGATCCCTTTCGGCTTCAGAGAAAGCTGGCTTCTGAGTGTTTTGGTGGAAAATACCTGATTGCCTTCAAAGTTCAGGGATTCTATGGCGATTTTCTCGCCCTCTTCGATAAAGAACGTGATGACCATGGTGGAATTATTCCCCACATCCATTTGGGAACGGACCTTAATATCCGGATAGCCTTTTTCAAGATATTTATTGATAATCGCCAGTTCGTCGGCGCGCAGTTTGACCTGATTCACCACGTCGTTGACCTTAATCGAAATGGTCTCCATTATCTCCCGCCGTCTCAGGTGGTTGTTTCCAGACAAATTGATTCGGGATACGATAGGGCGCTCCACAACCGTAAATTTGATGATAACCTCATTCCCTATGCCCAGAGGATCTGCCGGCACCGCGCTGGGAGTAATCATTTCAAAATACTCAAGGGCGTAGAGCCTGCCTTGAAGCTCCCAAAAAAGGGCGTCGTCAAACAGGCGCCCCTTAAAGGACTCCACCACTTCTTCCAATTCGGCAAGTTTTACATGTTTAAGACCTTCAAACAGAATTTCTTTGACCGGCTTTCCCTGATACCAATCATCTGATTGCTGGGAAAATACTGAAAAGACGGCTAATCCCATGAGTATCAGCGCCAAACGCACACGCATATAGACTCCTATTTTTGTTTTTCACCCGGCGGGTTTACCCTTAGGCGAAGGCCGCCGCCTCCGGTCCCGCATTTTCCGCAATTTTCTCGCAGGCGCCTCGGTCGTCAGGGAAATCGGAACATATCTCCCCAATTCGATCTTCTCCGTACCAAAGAAAACGAAATATCCGCAACAAACAGGCTTTCAAAATGGAGCAGCGGCACATGGACCTGTATATCAAACAGAGGCCCCCGCAATTCCAAGCCGAAATCCGGTTCGAGCGTATAGTCCCCCCAGGTTAAACTGTTTAAGACGATTCTGTTTTCGTTATAGCGCAGAGATACCATCCCTTGGAAGAACATATCCGACGTCAGATATTTACCTATAAAAACAGTTGTGTTGTCAAAATAGTTACCTATCCCGCTCGTGCTTTTCTCGGTCGTTTCACGATCCTGACTTCTGCGTATCCCCTGTATAAGCAGGTTCTGCCCAAGCTGGGTACGGAAACTCAGCATATCCAGCGGGGTCATATCCCGAACCCACCGCTGAAACCGTCTATACACGTAGGATGCCAGAAAATCCGTGCCGGAGGTAAGGAGAGGGATCTGATCGGATTCCCCTTCAGTCGATATGCCGGTAATATTCTGCCCTAAAAGAGAAAAGATTTCTATCTGGGACAACGGCGGGCTTGCCTCAAAGCGGGCGGTAAAGGACTGGAGCGGCGCGTTGTCAACGATCATGGCTATTGTTACCGGCCCGGTATTAACCTGATCCCGCACTTCCGCCCTGACCGAAATGCGCGGCTCAAAGCGGTTCTGGTTTTCATTAAACGCGATGACCCCCTGCCGGATATAAAAACTCCGCTCGAAATAAAAAATCTCACCGCCCCGAATGTGCGCGTTCCCGGCAATCGAAAAGTCGTGGGTAACGGTGTCGCTTTTGAGCCTGATGCTGGTTCTCGTGTCGGTAGTCGCCTGCAAGATAGGCCACGCCGCGTTGGGCCAGAGCACTTCCACCTTTCTGCCGGATTTGAGCAGTATATCAATAACCACCGGAATTGGCGGCTGGGGTATGGAATCCGGAGATTGCTGGAACGCGGCGATCTCGTCGGCGTTTAAGATTATTTCCGTCTCATCGGCGGTTAAATCACCGGAGACGGCGAGGATCATATCCGCCAACGATAGGGTAAGGTCTCCCGAAGCATTGCCGTGGGAGGCCACCCCCATAAGCGCCAGGCCAAAGGGAATCGGGCTTTCACGGGGAACGTGTATGCCCAGATTAAACGTATTGGGAATCCACCGGTCAAACTTGAAGGAGCCTGAAACCGTTCCCTTGCCCTGGCCCACAGACGCGGGAATGGGGCCGAAAAACATTTCGTTTCCTTCAAAGGTAACGGTAATAGGAACCGGTCGGACCGGCCTTGTCAGAAACAGCGGCACCCCCAGGCGCACGCTGTTCCCCCGGGCGCTTCCAAAGAACTCCGGATCTCCCAGGGGGCCGGTTATTTGCAGGGAGGCGGTAACAAAGCCGCCGGAAATAGCAACGATTTGTTTGACTTCGTCGGGAATGAACTGCCATAACGCGGTGAGGTCAACATAGAGATCGTTCGACTTTGCTTCGATAGTATTGTTTGCGATGTTTCCCACGAAGGTTCCCCGAACCGGCGAGGGCTTGGAAAGTCCGGCGTAGAAATCGCCGGTATCGGCTAACCGCATCCTTATCATATCATCCGGGCCGCCGGAGGCCGCGATGAGGGAACTGGTTCTGGAAAAGACAACATCAAAGGGCTTTTCCAGACGCATGGTATTAAACCGCGCCTCCGGCACGGTAATAACGCCGTTAAAAGATACGAGGGCGTCCTTAAGGTTAAACCAGGAGTCTATGGGCTTAAACGTTACCGCGGCGGTAAAAGACATATCCATGTCCTGACTGGTCGTTATCATCTGGAATCGGGCTTCCGCGGACCCCGCGCTCCTAATCCGGCTGATTTCGAGCGCCGGTATATCCAGCAGGGCGTTCCCGTAGCGCAGGGAGATGTCCTCCGCCCGGGCCAGATCCGTATCCAGAGAAACCGCGCCGCTTATGCGCGCTTCCGTATCGGCGATGAGTGCGGAAAACGAAACGAGGTTCAGCGTGGCGGAAAAGGACTCGGTGTTCCGCCAGACCAGGGTCATCTCCCCTGAAACCACCGGATTAAAAGGCAGCGGGACAAACCGTCCGAACCGCATCTCCGACCCGTCAAGGGACAGGGTAACCGCCTTTTCGGTGAGCCTGCCGGTAACGGCGTACCGCTCCGCGCCTTCCGCGTCCCGCAGGCTCACTTCCCCGGAGACCTCCGAAAAATCCCTGTTCCATGCCGCCGAAACCGCGCCCCGCAGAGCGCCCAGCCCGTCGTCAAACAAAATCTCCTGTACCAGCGCCCCCTTTTCATCCGCGCCGCCTGAAAAACGCAGGGCCGTGCCGGTAAGCGCATGGGAGGTGTATACGTCGGTTATCTCGAAACGCTCAAGGTTGAAATTCCATGATTCCGGCGACTCGTAGCGCAGGGCGCTTTTCACGCTGAAATGCGCCGTCTTCCCCCGATGGGGAACAGGCGCGTTCTCGATCTCGATATAACCGGAATACCCGCCGGTTTCATCGGCACCGAAGTAGACGTTAAGACCGTATAAACCCTGCATACTCACGGACGTCCGATCCAGTACGGCGCCCTCGAAATAATACGGCGTATCCAGATAGATAGCCCCGACAGAAAAAGAAATGTCCTTTATATCCGTATATTCGGCCCGGGCGAAAAGCGCGACGTTCGATTCGGTCCGTTCTTCCGTTTCCCCCTGTTCCCCCTGTTCCCCCTGTTCCTCTTGTTCCCCTTCCTCTCCTTGTGCCGCCTGTTCTTCCCCCCGGCTCCAGCTAATCCGTCCCTGGCTGAGGTGCGCGTATCTTTCCGTACCGGACACGGTTCCCGTGAACACCGCGCCCCTGTTTCCGCTTTTGCTTTTGCTCTTGGTTTCAAAGGCAATGGCAAGGGGCGAGGCGTGGTAGGAAAGATGCCTGAAATCGCTCGTAATATACAGGGTGGTATCTATCACTATATCCCCCGCGTACCCGACCGTCCGCAGGGGCGCGGCGCCGTCCGGTTCGGACAGGGACGAGAACGGGCCCGCGAACTCAAGTATCTCAAGGGCTCCGAGGGAATCGAGGGTAAGGTTGAGATCCACCGAGCGCGAGTCCCCGTAATCAAGAAATCCGTTCAGTACGATAGCCCCCTCTCTTTCCGCCTTCGGTTTGGGGTACGAGAAAGAGGCGCCGAACACGACGCTCCGCTCCTCAACGGAAACAGAGCCCTCGAAACGCGCTCCGGAGACCGCGCCGATCTGAATATCGTTTCCCTTAAGCGCGATGGTCCCGTCTTCGGACATGACCTTGAAGTGCGCGTTCACGGTTTCCCGCCCGGAAATCGTGAAGTCCCGAAACGAGAGGGTTCCCCGAATCCCCGCCGGCTCAAAGTCCGCCCGCCCCTGAAAGCTTACGTCCCCGCGGTGAACGCGCAAGGTTGCGGTATGCGCTTCGATACCGGTTTGGTCCCCGGTCCCGTGTATCCGAAACGCGCCGTCGGGAAACGTATCGGGGAGGCTTCCCGAAATGTCGAGGGTATACCGGACGGCCTCTCCGTCCCGCCCCTCGAACGAAGCGGTCCCTGAGAGGCGGGGCGTGAGCCACGTATTATAATCCGCCCACGCGCCGGTAAAGCCGAAGATCTCCCCGGGAGAAAACCCCTCACATTCAAAGGTCCCGCTTGTATCACGGGTTTTAAGGTCGTAGCCGGCGGAGAAATCAAACGCGCTCTGGTCGTGTATCTTTTTTACGCTGATTTTCGTGTCTCCCAGCGCGATATTTACCGTAAGCGGTTTCAGATCGAACCGGTTTTCCACAAGGGACGAGAGGTTCGCCACCGCGTTGCCGCTCGTGAAATCCGCGGCGCATTCCCCGGAAGCCCGCACCGCCCCCCGAAGGGAAGCCGGCTCTCCGAAAAGGCGCGGAAGCGTACATTCCAGGGTTACGCCGCCCTGGAACAGGAACCTGCGTTCCTTTCTTGAGACGCGGAGTTCCAGCCTCTCCGCCTCAAACCGCCCGTTCCCGCCGATAATCCGCACCGCGCCGTTTTTAAGGTGGAACCGGTCGCCCCGGGGCAGCAGGTCTATCTGGGGAAACCCGTCCTTAAAAAGATCCGTGTTGCTTTGGGTAAGAAGGTTCCACAGGTCCGCGTCCTTTTCCGTATCTATCGCAATAACCGGATGTTCTATCTGGATACCCTGGAGGGCCTTGAGCATATCCCCTTGCAGGATCCGGAGCAGGGAATAGGAAATCCTGATTTTCTGAACCGTGAGCGCCGGGGACGCCGGATTACGGGAGACGCTGATGTCCCGTATGTCAAGGGTGCCGAAAAGGGAGGGGCCGATAGCGCGGTAGGTTATGGTCATCTGGAGGGCGTCTTCGGCCTTACGGATAAGGCTGTCCCGCAAATCGGCCATGCGTCTTTGCGCCTCCTCCTGGAGCGGACGCAGAAGAGCGGTTGTTGCGATAACCAGCACGGCGAAAATGAAGATCTGGCCGCCGAAATGAAAGAGGCGGTAAAACTCCGAACCCTGCGCCGCTCTTTTTTCCACGCGCCCCCCTTTTTCCCCTTTTTCCATATTCTCTTTATTATTCCTTTTTCTTTTTTCTTTAGCGTACCTTTCTTTTTTCTACGGTGCGCCGCCTGTGTACCCGCATGACTTCATGCCACCCCTCTTTACTCCCGCCGGCGCAATTGAAGATTAAAGACGAGTATACAGACATACCATAAATTGTACCAGCCTCCGGCTGTTCCAAACACTGTTGTTTCTTAAATGGTGCAACACCCTGTCCGGTGAGCGAGTCAGTGCTACTTAGGCGCGGCCCGTCTCCGACGGCTTCAGCACTGTTGTTTCTTAATGGTGCAACACCCTGTCCGTTTACTTCACTGGTTGCTGTTTAGGCGCGGCTACGCTCTCGCGCCGTCTCCGACGGTTTCACAGCCTCCGGCCCGCGCTTCTAAGCTGTCTGCGCCGGCTTTGCCGCGATTCGCAGGAAGCCGTTTAAAACAGCCGGAGGCTGCGCCGCCGGCGGGTTGATGATTCTGT
>JAITHR010000102.1 GCA_031279895.1 Spirochaetaceae bacterium | reverse complement strand
CGCCAGCGCGCAGCCGGCTTTTCTTCTGGCAACCAGTATGGCGCCGTTTTTGATACACAGCGCCGCCGCAACTTCTGTCATAGAGTAACTATACACCATACCCCGTCCTTTTACCACCGCCGCCGCAGCCTCCGGCCCGCCGGCGGCGGTGGCACAAAAGCTTCCTGCGAAGCGCGGCAAAGCTATCAACGACTGATTACAGGCGCCCGGTAATTCCGTGTTAAAAAGGGAACCGCTTGTCCTATCCCTACGCAAACCCTCCCTATCCTTACGCGGGGACGATTTGTTCCCGTTCAAGAATGGAGTATTCCTGGTCAAGAATGAGTCATTCCTGGTCAAGAATGAAGTATTCCTGGTCAAGAATGCGGCGGGAACGGACGCGGCGGTAGTAGCGGTGTTTATACGGAAAACGGGGCGCGGGGCGCTTATGAGACCGCCGGAGGCGGGGACATGAAAGAACGGATTTCGGCGGCCAGGTAAAACGAGCCGGTTCCCAAAATCGGAATACCCTTTTCCCGCCCCAGTAGAAGGGCGCGTTCCATTGCCGCACGGGTGTCTTCAAGGTACTGTACCTCCGGCGCGTCCGCTTTTCCGAAGGCTTCACGGGTGAAAAGGTCGTACACCGCTTGGGGAAAGCTTACTTTGAAGGTTCCCGGGGTGGTAATAATGATATGGCTGAAGTACGGAAGGAGTATCCGCGCCATCGTGCGGGCGTCTTTGCCGGCGGCGCACCCGAAAAGGAGCGCCCCGCGGTTCCCGTAGAGGCCGGAGAACGTCTTTACGCAGGATTCGACGCTGTGGGGGGTATGGGCGCCGTCAACAATGAGAACCGGCGCGTCGAGGATGCGCTCGAAACGGGCGGGCAGGCTGAAATCCCGCAGCCCCCGCGCCACGGCCTCCGCCGGCACGTCGGGAAACGCGGTCTTCGCGGCAACCGCGGCCAGCGCCGCGTTCCGCCCCTGTATCTCCCCGGCTATAGGCAGGAAAAGCCGGAGCGGTTCGGGAAAGAGGCCGTCTTTGGGGAGGAGGGTAAAGGAGGTTCCCGCTTTTGTTACGCTGACCTGTTCGATGTCCGCGGTGCGGGGAAGGTAACGGAGCGGCGCGTTTTTCTCCGCGGCTTTGGCGACAAACACCGCGAGCGCCTCCTTATCCTGCTCCGCCAGGACGAGCGGCCTCCGGTCCTTTATGATACCCGCTTTTTCTCCGGCAACGACACCGAGGGAAGTCCCCAGAAACTCGGTATGTTCAAGCTCGATAAGGGTTATCACCGATACGAGCGGGTCAACGATATTCGTGGCGTCGAGTCGTCCGCCCAATCCGGTCTCCACCACCATAACATCGCATCGGGCGCTGCGGGCGCAGAGGAAAAAGTAGAGGGTAAGAAGCTCGAAGAAGCTTGCCTCGGTATCGTCCGGCGCGGGATGCGGGAAAAGCGACGCCCCCCGCAGGCGGAGATCCGCTTCCGCACGGCACAGCGCGTTTCCCGCGTCTCTATATACCTGCTCCGGGAAGAAGTCGTTGTTCAGCGTGATACGCTCCCGATACTCGGTTACGTGCGGGGAGGTATAGCGGGCGGGGCGCAAGCCGTGAGCCGCAAGGATGGAGGCGATCATGCCCGTAACCGAGCCTTTTCCCTTGGAGCCGGCCACATGAATGACCGGCGCGGCGCACTCCGGGTTGCCTGCCAGACGGGAGAGGGCTTCCATACGATCCAAACGCAGACTGGTGGTAAACTGGCCTGTTTCGAGATTGATAAATCGGGAGAGCCACGCAAATACATCGCCTGATGAGGCGACGGGATTAACCGGCGGGTTATGCTGTTCCATAACAATCTCATTGTGGATACGGATCCCTGAATTGTCAAGTCCGCCGGCACCGTCAGCGACGGAGGCACCGCCGGCGGCGGCGGCATATAAGCTTCCTGTACCGCGCCTCTAAGCGGGCGGCGTCCGCTTACCCACGCGCTACAACGCGGCGCGTACAAACCGGTAGCGGCGGCGCGAGCGTAGCCGCGACTAAACGGCGCCGGTGAAGTAATTGGACACGGTGTCGCGCCATTCGCTTACCGCAGGCAGCCGTGCAGGAACCACCGGAGGCGGCGGGTGTTACCTTTGGGGCGCTCTCTGGTTTTAAGGAGTATGCGCGGCGTTATTTTCAACATACAGAAATACAGTATCCATGACGGGCCGGGGATCAGAACCACCGTGTTCTTGAAAGGATGCCCCCTCTCCTGCCTCTGGTGTTCCAATCCCGAATCGCAAGGGATGAAGGTACAGGTTCTCTGGAATGAATCCGAGTGCGTCCGATGCCGGTCCTGCCTTGACCGGTGTCCAGAAAAGGCCGTAACCGTTGAAACGGATGCCATAAGGATAAACCACCTGCGCTGTACCGGATGCGGCGCGTGCTGCGCCTCGTGTCCGGGGAAGGCGCTGTCCCTGACCGGAGAGGCGCTGAGCGTTGCGGACGCTGCTACGGCGTGCCTTGAGGATCGGGTGTTCTACGAGGAATCCGGCGGCGGGGTTACGTTGAGCGGCGGCGAGGTCCTGGCGCAAAGCGATTTTGCCGAGGCGCTCCTGACCTGTCTTGGCCGCGAGGGTATCCATCGGGCTGTCGAAACTTCCGGCTTTGCGCCGCCGGCGGTATTTACCCGATTGGCCGCCAGATGCGACTTTATTCTTTTTGACCTGAAACACCATAACCGAGAACAACACAGGCAGTTGACCGGCGTGTATAACGACCTTATTATCGCCAACCTTAAAGCCGCCTTGGACGAGGGTCGGCCCGTGCTGCCCCGCCTGCCTATTGTTCCCGGGTGTAACGACAGCCTTGCGGATGCCGCCGCGTACACCGACCTGCTGACGGCTTTGGGGGCGCGGGAAGTGGAGATACTCCCCTTCCACCAGTTCGGCAAACACAAGTACCGGCTTCTCGGACGGGACTACGCGCTCCGCAACGCCCGCTCGCTACAGGGGGAAGATCTCATCCCGTTTGCGGAGGTCTTAAAGCGCGGGAATATACAAGTGAGAGGTTACTGATACATAATAATATAGGGGCGGGGGTTTAGTTCAAAGACCTGTTTGGGCGTGAGGAGGGGGTTGTCGTAGCCGGCGCCGGGTATGCCGAAGTTATAGAAGAGCTTGAAGCCTTTAATCGGCATATTGGCGGCCCTGGCGTTCATTGCGTAGGAGTCCCGCTTGAGGTGCGGGGGGCCGAATCCGTCGGCGCAGTGTACCAGCCGGACGCGCTCGAAGTTGGTACGCACCCGCTCCCGATTGGAAATCATGTTTACATTGAATTGGTGGATGACAAGGAGCCGCTCTCCCGGGATTTTGTTGGCCACCATATAATCTTCCATAGCTTTTTGGGCTTGGTTAATCTCGTCGGCGGTTACCGAGCCTATCTCTTTCATGGGCTTGGTGGTCCGCCATTCCGGATCAAGGGCAAGATGCACGTTCGGGTAGCGGAGGTAGGGAAACATTCTTTTTATCGAATCAAGGGGATGGTATTTTCCGATTTGGTGGTCAATAAAGATGAGGATGTCGTGCTTTAAGGCGTAATTTATGTAGCGCATGAGAAGTTCTTCGCCGATGATGCCGATTTCCCCCTTGGGCCAGACGGTGCCGTAGATAAGATAGAACGCTTTACGCACTCCCCTGCCGCCGCTCACGGCCCGGTATTCCGCAGTCAGTTTGGTAAGGCGGGAATCCAGTTCTTCTATCGAATATCTCCCCAGAATACCCATCTTTGTGGAGTTCGGATGTCCGTAGAACGCGAGAATATCGTTATTGAGCAGGATAGAAGGTTCCGGCACCGGCCTGACTTCCTCTTCCGACGGGACCCAATAGGATTTTGCGGCTTCCTGGGTTCTTATGGACCGCACATTGTCCATGAAATAGAGAGAGGGGAACAGGCCGGCGGCTCCGGGTTTAATGACGTGGGAACCTGCGTTTAGAGACGAAACCGGAACTTCCTGGGGGGTAGCGGAGAAAGGAAACGGTATAAATAGCAGGGAACACAACAGTATGAACCATAACTTTTTTGATAAGTGCGCAGCCCATATCATTCTTTTATTATCGGGAGAAAAAGGAAAAACTTAAGTATTTTTACCGCGGCTTCCCGCGGCGCGACGGGCATTAAAAAAGCCTATCCTGTTGGATAGGCTTTCGCTCCCTCGGCCGGACTTGAACCAGCGACCCAGTGGTTAACAGCCACTTGCTCTGCCAACTGAGCTACAAGGGAATGTATTTAAACTATACTCATTTATGGATATAAGGTCAATACTTATTATCAATATTTTATCATTTTATCTATGAATTTAGCGCCGCGCTCGTAGAAAAACGTTCGCGCCTTCGCTTCTCGCAGGTATTAGGGGGTTGCCAGAGGTTTTCCTATCAGATATGTTTATAAATTATGAAGGTCTGGACAAAACTTTTAGTCGGTTCTCTCCTGGGATTCCTGCTGGGGTGGTTTCTCCCGTACGACAATGAGACGATTGGGGCGGTTCTCTCCTGGTTCGCGCACATGGGCGTCAAAATCGGACGCTACATGATGGTGCCGATGCTGATATTCTCCCTCACCATTGCCGTCTATGAACTACGCCAAGACGGACTTTTCTGGAGGCTGGTATTCCGCACATTTTTCGTGATGATCCTTACCGCTTTTTTTGTCGTCCTTACCGGCATCGCGGTCATCTACCTTGCCCCCACTATCCGTATCCCCATCCTCACAGGAGAACAAGTCCCGATGGTTTCCATGAACCCGCTGGAAAATATAAGCGATTTGTTTCCGGTGAACATACTGGCTACAGACGGGGCATACTTTTTCCCGCTCTGCGTGTTTGCCTTCTTTCTGGGCATGGGCCTTTCATACGACCGGACGTTCACCAAACCGGTTATCACGCTGATAGATTCCCTCTCCCATATCTTTTATTATATCGGCTCGTTTTTCGCGGAGATATTGGGGCTGGTTATGATAACCCTAAGCGCCTACTGGGCAGTTCGGTATCACCAGGCCTTGCAGGAAGACCTATTCCAAAGCGTCATGGCGCTTCTGGCCATTTTGAGCGGCGTACTGGGCTTTGTGGCGCTGCCGGTTTTTTTCTGTTTCTTCGGCGGAAAGCGAAATCCATGGATAGTCCTGCGCGGGGCCTTGGGGCCGGCGCTGACCGGATTCTTTTCCGGGGACATAACCTTCGCTATTCCGGTGGTCATTCACCATGCCAAAGAACACTTAGGCGTGCGGCGCCGGGTAAACGCGATAACTATTCCTCTTTTGACCACCTTTGGCAGATCCGGTAGCGCTATGGTGGCGGCTATCACGTTGGTGGTGGTTATTCAGTCCTATTCCAGTCTCAAGTTGGATTTATTTCCCGACATTCTCATCATCGGATTTGAGGGAGTGGTGCTTTCCCTCCTCCTTGCCCGCTACCCGGGAGACGGCGCGTATACCGCATTGGCAGCGCTGTGTATCCATTATGGCAAGGGCTTTGAAGCGGGCTATCTTATACTCAAGCCGCTTGCGTTCTATCTTATTGCTGTAGGAACCTTTCTGGATGTGATGATAGCGTCGTTTGCCACCTACACAATCGCCACGATGAGCGGCTTGCGGGAAGAAAATCCTAGTTAGGCGCCGGCTCTGTTGGAAGTCAGGTATTGATACCAAAGGTTTTTCTGGGGTTTTACAGCGGACAGGATAAAAAAACGCCGTTCCGGGTTAGAACAGCGCTTTGTTTAGGAGTATTCTATGTTTATTCCCTGACTATTGTAATAGCTGGAGAATACCCTGGGTTCTTTGGTTGGCTTGCGCCAACATTGCGGTTCCGGCCTGGCTTAGGATCTGGTTTTTGGTATACGTGACCATTTCATTAGCCATATTCGTATCGCGGATGCGGGATTCGGCGGCCTGCATATTTTCCGCCCCCACATCAATACCGACGATGGCGTGTTCAAGCCGGTTTTGATACCCGCCAAGGTCGGCGCGTTGCTTGCTTACCCGTTTCAAGGCTTCATCAAGGGTGCCGATAGCGCGGTTCGCCATATCTGGATCTTCAAGGCTGAGAATGCTTTCATCCCCCACGACCCGCACTCCCAGCGCTTTGGAGGTCATGGTGCCGATAAACACCTGTTCCCGCTGGTCCATGTTGGCGCCGATATGAAGCCACATGGAAGCGGTAATGATGTTGTCCCCCACAGGCCGGCTGAACCTGCCGGTGAGCATATTCATACCGTTAAACTGAGCGTGGGACGCGATGCGATCCAATTCGTCGATGAGCGCGGAAACCTCGATCTGTATGTAGGTGCGGTCGTCGGCGGTATAGATACCATTTGAGGACTGCACCGCCAGTTCTCGGATGCGCTGTAGAATATCTTGGCTTTCCTGGAGATAGCCCTCAGTGGTTTGAATAAACGAGATGCCGTTTTGGGCATTGGTGGACGCTTGATTCAAGCCCCGAATCTGGCTTCGCAGTTTTTCCGAAACCGCGAGTCCCGAAGGATCGTCACCTGCTCGATTGACCCGCAGGCCGCTTGATAGTTTCTCCATGTTCTTGGTCAGATTAGTCTGAGTAGTTCTGAGAGACCTATCAGCGAACATCGCGCTCAAGTTGTGATTAATAATCATAAAACGTTACTCCTTTGGCTTCGGCGTCCTTTGGGGCGCCACGGCATCCGTGCCTCGCCAGTATCATCAACCCCTCTCCGGGATGGCAAGGGTGTTGGGTTTGTGAGCTACCGTGTACTAACGCATACGGCTTCCTGTTTCAATGGCAAGACACGCGCTTTGGACAAGCCCAATAAGTGCGCGGATCTTATCCTCCGCAGGCATGGTATTCTTGCGCCCCGCAAGAATAATCGTGAATAAAACAGCCTAACAAGCCGTCTTGTTCCGGTTTGTCAACTACCCAAGCCTATTTTCTAGGGGTTTGGGCTTGAAGTTCGGGTCTCTTTCAAGACCGGCTCCCCATTCCCGCGTTGCGCACGGGTAGGTCTGTTTGACGTTTTGCCGTACCACAACGCGAGGCGGTCTGTTATCTATTCCATGTGCCAAAATCATCGCCCCGCCTTATAGACCTTCCGCCTTTTTTCCTCTTTTTCATTTTGTCCATTTCTCTATAAGGCGTAGGTTTTACAGCAATCTTTTATAAATATCGGACATATATCTAGGCGCTTTAGAAATTTTTTGCTTTTTATTTTTTATCAAAACCGCCGTAAAACCCCGCCCTTTAGGGCTGGGGATATAAGGCGGCACAGCGGTAAAAGATAGGTTGGAAATCATTTGACATGTACGAAAAGATAGGTTAGAATAAACGTG
>JAITHR010000004.1 GCA_031279895.1 Spirochaetaceae bacterium | reverse complement strand
CGCAAGTCCAACATAAACTTGCGCACGGACGCAATGGGGAGCGGGGGTTCTCTGTTGGCGTGAGAACCGCCTGCGGTATTGGTACGCCGGAATGGTTTGTTCCTGGTCAAGAATGAAGTGTTCCTGGTCAAGAATGAGTCATTCCTGGTCAAGAATGAAGTGTTCCTAGTTAAGAATGGGTTAGGAATAGTCATGGCCGCGTTGGAATGATTCGTGCGCGGGTTGGAAATGAATGTTTTTGTGCCGGAGACATTCATGCGCGGGTTGGAAATGAATGTTTTTGTGCCGGAGACATTCATGCGCGGGTTGGAAATGAATGTTTTTGTGCCGGAGACATTCGTCTGCGCTTTGGAAACAGACGTGGGCGGGGCGAGAAGCGTAGCCGCGCCTAAGCAGCAACCAGCGAAGTAACCGGACAAGGTGTTGCACTACTTTGAAGCAACAGGCGGCCATGCTGTGCCACCCGCCGCTGGCGGGCGGAGGAAAAACGCTACCGCCTTTCTGGTGGAATCAAAGGCAAGGTCTTCCGGCCTGACGAGTTCCGGCCTGATGAAACGGACGCCGGCTATTTCTTCCGGGTCCAGGGTGAAACAGGACTCGTCGAGATCCGGCGCAGAGACGGTGAAATAGGAATCGCAGGTCTTGTAGACGATGTTCTTATAGGGGTAGGTGTTGGGAAACGAGGCGAGGAAGGTGAGGTTCGGCCCGGGGTCCCAGCCGATCTCTTCCCGACATTCCCGACGGAGGCAGGATATCGCGTCTTCGTCGGGATCTACGAAGCCGCCCGGAAGGTCGAGTTTGCCCCGCGCCGGTTCTTTGGCGCGGACCAGGAGGGCGACGGCGCTTCCGACCGCGATGACGCAGCCGGTTGCGGCGGCCACGTTATGGTAGTACACGAACCCGCAGTCCGGGCAGCGGAATACTTTGGCGTATTCAAACGTTATGCGCGCCGAAGCGCACGAAGGACAAAAACAAAACATACCGCCTCCGACCCGCCGTCTCCGACGGTTCCATAAGCTTCCCGCCCCGCGCCTCTAAGCAGTCGGCGACCGCTGTGAGCTGGCGCTGGCGGAGAAGCGGAGTGTACAGGAGGGGTGGCCCTGAGCAATGGTTTCGGTAAGTTCCAGCGTAAAACCCATGGCCTCCGCAATCCCCCTGTCCCCTTCCATTGCCATATCGCAGAGCAGTTCGCGGGTTTTGCCGTCAAACCCCATCTTCTTCCACGCCTCAACCAGCGGACAGTACCGGAAATCCACCGTAAGCGCGTCGGCGCCGGAGTCGAGCGGGCGCATCTCGAAGGTGTTCACGCTGAGATCCCGCAGGAAAACACGCCGGAACTCCTCCATGTTCGGACACTGCGCCTTAAACGCCGCGCCGTGCATGGTTCCGCACCGCCGTATGGCCCGGCGTATACACGCCTCCGCGTCAATGCCGGATTTCACCAGCTCGTCATAGATAAGCCCCAGCCAGAGCGCCCGGTGTTCAATCTGCATCCGGTTCACGTCCGTAGGGGATCCGGCGGGACACTGCCCTTTGACCGGTTCTTTTTCTTTCATTGCGTTATGCTCCTTTTTTCTGCGCCCCGCCTCCGCAGCCTCCGGCTGTTCCATAAGCTTCCTGCGCCGCGCCACGAACAACGACTGTCAGCTGACGGCGCGTACTTTCAGCCGCTCCGCCGTCTCCGACGGTTCCATAAGCTTCCTGCTATGCGCCCCGAACCCGCCGGCGGCGGGCGGCACATAAGCTTCCTGCGCCGCGCCCCGAACAACGACTGTCAGCTGACGGTCCGGCTGTGAGCCGCTCCGCTGGAAGCTTATATGCCTCCGGCGCTGCCGGCGGCGCTGGCGGCGGCGGTTATGACGCGGCAGTACCGCTTTTTGCCGGCCCGCAGGACGAGTTCCCCGTTGGCTGAAAGCCGGTCAGCCCCTATGACGCCGGAGACGTCGGTAACTGCCGCGATCTCCGCGCCGCCGGCGCCGGACACAAAGGCCCCGCCCTGCTGGACAAGCCGGCGCCCCTCGCTCTTGCTCGAAACAAGCCCGGCGTCAACAAAGAGGTCAACCACAGGGTATCCCGCGATAAACGCCGCTTTTGCCAGCGCCGCCTGCGGCATGGCGCCCGCGTCCCCGCCTTCCCCGCCGAACGCGGCTTTCGCGCCCCCAAGCGCCGCGTCCGCCGCAGCAGTCCCGTGAATAAGCGCCGTAACCTCCCAGGCCAGCCGCTCTTTGGCAGCGTTGGGATCTTTCCCCGGCGCCGTCAGGGACTCGCACGCTTCGATAGGGAGAAACGTGAACATAAGGAGGAACCTTCGGGTATCCGAGTCCCGCACGTTCCGCCAATACTGGAAAAACTCGTAAGGCGTGGTGGCCGCGGGGTCAAGAAACAGGGCGCCCTTTTCGGTCTTGCCCATCTTCTTGCCGTCGGCGGTCGTTACCAGCGGAAACGTTACGCCGAAAACCTCCGCCCCTTCCACGCGGCGGATAAGTTCATGGCCCGATACGATGTTGCCCCACTGGTCGTCCCCGCCGATCTGGAGGCGGCACCCGCGCCTCCGGTACAGTTCCAGAAAATCGTAGCTCTGTAAGAGCTGGTAGTTAAACTCGATGAAAGAAAGTCCGGTTTCCAGGCGCTGCTTGTACGCCTCGAACCCAAGCATACGGTTCACGGAAAAGTGGCTCCCGATTTCCCGCAGAAAATCAAGATAATTGAGGTCCGCAAGCCAGTCTTTGTTGTTCTCCTTTCGCGCCCGTTCCCCGTCAAACCCAAGAAACCGGTCAAGCTGCGCCGCGATAGCGTCGGCGTTCCGGTCAAGGTTTTCATAACTAAGGAGCCGGCGGGTCTCGGTTTTACCGGACGGGTCCCCGATACGGGCGGTTCCCCCGCCGATAAGGGCGATGCCCCGGTGTCCCGCGTCCCGCAGGTGGCGGAAGGCGAAAAAGGGAACCATGTGTCCGATGTGCAGGCTCGGTCCCGTGGGATCGCATCCCACGTAAAACGTAACCGGCTCCCTGTCCATAAGACGGGAAAGCCCCGCGGTGTCGGTACACTGTTTGAAAAAGCCCCGATAGGTAAGATTTTCGAGCGCGCTGTTCATCGGTTAATCGGCGCTGAAGTATTGCATCACGAGCGGCATAAGCTGTTCCTGCCAGGTGCCGGATTTAAGGACAAACGCTTTTATCCCCATTTTGTAAAGAGCCTGTTCGGTATCCGTATCCTGCGTGGAGGTAAGCGCGATAATCGGGATATTATGGGGAAAGCCCACGGCGCGCTGAATGAAGTCCGAGCCTTCCATGTCGGAAAACGAAAGGCCCGTAACCACCAGTCCCACGTCCCCCTCGTTAAGCGCGTTAAGCGCGTCCGACCCGTGCCGGAAACTCTCCACCAGAAATCCCTGTTCGCTGAGAAAAGTTTTCACAATCTTTCTGAAAAAATCACTGTTATCCAAATGAATAATTTTTTTCATTGCTGCTCCTTACGCCTCCATTGTATTGTTAATGACCGGCCCGGGCGCCCGCGTCCCGCTTTTGAAACGCCCGTATCCAACGGGGAATAAAGCTCAAAGTCAGGGCAAACGGAATAACCAAAGCCTGTGTTACCTGGTTTTGCTGGTGAAAACCATGAAACAATGTAATGACTATAGATAGGATACACCCAAAAAACGTGTACGTCCAGAGCGAGCGCAGTATCTGCGCGGCAAAAAGACGCCGTTTCCCGTCGGCGCTTGCCGCGTAGATAACGCCGAGGGGAAACGCCGCCAGAAGGAGGGGATTTATAAAGAGGATATTGCTGTTGTGGTAGGTGTAGTCATGGTTGGTAAAAAAGGTCATAAAGAAAAGCGTCGCGCCGGCAAGCCCGAAAAAAAGACCGAGGAGGGCGTTGCTCCACCCGAAAATCGCCCGATAGAGTGCCGGGCGCCTCCCGTTTCGGAACAGGCGGGAGAGGCCCGTAAAAAAGCCGGCAATACCCAGCCCCACGGGAAGCGCCCGCAGCCACTGCCTAGGGGGAACCTCCAGCACCGCGGGCCTGTTTCGGGCCGTATAGACCGTATCGCGGCTTTTGACCAGGGAGCGCTCGATTCCGGCGGGGTCAAGGTACCGGAAGTCTTCTATCCGCCTGCCGATTTCAGAGGGGAGGAACATCTCCTCCCACACGGTAAGGGGGGTGTCGATGTCCTGGCCCATAAGGAAGTTGAGGAGCCAGTCCGCAAACGGGGAAAACCAGGTATGCCGGCGGACGTGCTGGCGCAGGGTATAGCGCCCGGGCGCCCCGCCGAAGCGTTCCTTGAACTGGCCGTCCACCGCACGGTCAATAATATCCCGAATACGGGTGGCGCAGTTATCCCGAAAATGGTGGTAATAGTAATCGCGGTTTTCCGGCAGGACGTTCTTCTCGGCAAAACGCCGGATTTCCTCCCGCTTTTCCGGCGCAATATCCAAAGTATAGACCGTAACGTCCCGATTGGTTGCCACGTACCCGTACAGACTCGCGCCCGCCGGGGATGCGCGGCAGCTGTAGAGAAGGCGTCCCAAGGCGAAGTTCGTGAAAAAGTTTTCGTTTTCAAACGAAAACACCCCGTAATCATAGAAAAGAGCGCTGCCCGCAGCCTCATCCTCGATGATAAGGGCAATATGCCCCCACCAGAAATAAAGCTGGTCCCCCGGGCCAAGAACGGCTATTTTGAGGGTAAGACGCTCCCCCCGGGCTCCGGCGCCCTCTTCATCGCGCTCCTCCGCGGCACCAAGCGGCGCAAGGAGCAGAAGGGCCGCGCCGACCCACAGGTTTCGCAGTACGCGGCGCTTTACGGACAGGCGGTTTGGATGCTTCAACAGACGCTTCATGGATAGGTTATACTCTCTTTCGCGGTTCATGTATACCGCTTTGGCGCGGTCCGGCTTTTGCGACACGAGGGACTCGAACCCCCTACCTGCTGCTTAGAAGGCAGCTGCTCTATCCTGATGAGCTAGTATCGCCTTTCAAAACAGCGTAACACATCCCCCCAAAAAACGCAAC
>JAITHR010000283.1 GCA_031279895.1 Spirochaetaceae bacterium | reverse complement strand
GCTGTGTGTCTGGAGCGCGGCGGCGTGGTGCCGAAACGTGGAGGCGTGGCGCGGGAAGCTTATGGAACAGCCGGAGGCTGTGAAACCGCCGGAGGCTGCGCGAAGCGTAGCCGCGCCTCAGCAGCACTGACTCGCTCGACGGACAGGGTGTTGCACCATTAAGAAACAACAGTGCCGGAACCGTCGGAGACGGGCCGCGCCTCAGCAGCACTGACTCGCTCGACGGACAAGGTGTTGCACCATTAAGAAACAACAGTGCCGGAACCGTCGGAGACGGGCCGCGCCTCAGCAGCACTGACTCGCTCGACGGACAGGGTGTTGCACCACTTTCAAGCAACAGTGCCGGAACCGTCGGAGGCTGGGCGGCCATGTTTGAAACAGCCGGAGGCTGGTAAAGAGGTATTGATAGACAAGAAAAAACCGATATACAGTAATATAAAGAAACTATGCCCAATATTAAAGATGGAGTTGTCTCTATGAAAAACAGAAACACCTTGATGGTACGCGGTATCGTCGTTCTGATAACGCTGTGCGCGCCGTGCGCTTCGGCTTTCGGGCAGAACGCCGGTACCATTGAACAACGGATCGGCGCCTATTCCCTGGCGATACAGAGTAATCCGCAGAATGCCGGCGCGTATACGGACCGCGGGGACGCATACCTTGAGGCCGGGGACTATGACCGGGCCATTGAGGATTATACCCAGGCCATCCGGCTTAACCCCAGGGACGCCCTTGTGTATAACAACCGCGGCGAATCCTACCGGCACCGGGGGGAGTACGAGCGGGCCATTGAGGATTATACCCAGGCCGTTCGGCTTAACCCCAAGGCCGCGTATGCCTACAACAACCGGGGTATCGCGTACTTTGCCAAAGGGGACTATGACCGGGCGGTGGATGATTATACCGCGGCGCTCAGGATACAGGGGAACCGGGCGGATGTTTTTAACAACCGCGGGTATACCTATGCGCGTCAGGGGGATTACGCCCGCGCCCTTTCGGATTATGACGCGGCGCTGCGGCTGGAGCCGGACTTTGTTATAGCCGAGTATAACCGCCAGGCCGCGCTGGACGCCCAGATCGCGGGGCCCGGGGGCGTCTCCGGTCCCTCGTCCCAGGTGATGGGTCCCGGTTCATCGGCGCCGCCTCCCGCCGCTTCCCGGGATTCCGAGGCGCAGGACGCATATAACAGAGGCGTGGAGCATTACAACCGGCGGGAGTTTGACGACGCGGCGGCGGCTTTCTCCCAGGCCCTCCGGCTTAACCCGTCCTACGCCGACGCCTTTGTGTACCGGGGCATCGCGTACCGGAACAAGGGGGACTACGACCGCGCCATAGCCGATTATTCCGAGGCTCTGAAGATACAGCCCCGGTACGCCAACGCGCTTAACAACCGCGGGAGCGCCTATTACTACAAAGGCGAGTACGACAAGGCGGTCGCGGACTTTACCGAAGCGCTGCGGATACATCCCGACGACGCGGACAGCCTCAACTGGCGGGGCTTCACCTACAACGCCAAGGGGGACTACGACCGCGCCGTATCCGATCTCAGCGCGGCTTTGAAGATAAACCCCCAATACGCCAACGCGCTTAACAACCGCGGGAGTGCCTATTACTACAAGGGAAACTATGATCAGGCTATCGCGGACCTTACCGCGGCGCTCAGGATAGACTCGTCCTTTGTTATGGCGTTAAACAATCGGGGCAACGCCTATCACGCCAAGGGGCTCCACGACCGGGCTATCGCGGACTTCACCGAGGCGCTCCGTATCCGTCCCAACGACGGGGATTCCCTTAACTGGCGGGGCAACGTCTTTAACAGCAAAGGCGAGTATACCCGTGCTTTGACGGACCTTACCGCGGCGCTCAAGGCGGATCCGAACAACGCCAGCGCCTTAACCAACCGCGGGAACGTGTATTACAACCAGAAGGAATACGACCGGGCCGTCGCGGACTATACCGCGGCGCTCAGGATCGCGCCGGCGAACCCCGGTGCTTTGAACTGGCGGGGCGCGGCGTATTACTATAAAGGGGATTTTGACCGGGCCGTCGCGGATTATACCGAGGCCCTGCGCCTGGATCCCTCGAACGACTGGACCCGCGAGAACCTCCAGAAAGCCCGGAACGCGGGAAGTAACGCCGGCACCGGGCGCTGGTAGGCGACGCCCCGCGGCGGATTACCGGTTTTCAAGCAGGTTTTGGTAAAGCCGGTAATTCTCCATATCAAAGCAGACGAAAACGACGCGGGTAATTTCGGGGACCTCCGGCAGGGCGGCTTTGACCGCCCGCACCGCCGTTTCAGCGGCAAGGTCTTTGGGATACCCGTACACGCCGGTACTGATATTGGGGAACGCGACGGTTTCCAAGCCTTCTTCACGGGCAAGGAGAAGGCTTTTCCGGTAGCATGACCCAAGTCTTTCCGGTTCCCCGGCGCCGCCGCCGCGCCAGACCGGTCCTACCGTATGAATAACCTTTTTGCACGGCAGGTTATACCCGGCGGAAACCACCGCTTCACCGGCGGGGCAGCCGCCCAGCCGCCGCGCAATGTCCCGGCATTCCGCAAGGAGACCGGGTCCCGCGGCCCGATGGATGGCGCCGTCCACCCCGCCGCCGCCTAACAGACCGGAGTTTGCCGCGTTGACAATCCCGTCTACCGCCACTTTCGTAATATCTCCCAGCACCGCTTCCAATACAGTCATACCTGCACTCCTTATCGCTCTGAATGTGTTATACCCTTCAGTATGACCCACCTCCCCCCTCTCTTTCCACAGCCTCCGGCTGTTTCACCGTCTCCGACCCGCCGGCGGCGGGTGGCACATAAGCGTCCTGATACGCGCCACACACCCGGCCCGTCTGTTTCGGGGCGCGTGGCGGTAAGCGGCTACCGGGGGGTTTGGGGGAACCGGTTCCCCCAGCCGCCGGAGGCAGCTCGGCTGTCGCTGCCCGCTCTGAGCCGCTTCGCAGGAAGCTGTTGAAACAGCCGGAGGCTGTTGACCAATGGACGGTCGATTGGTAGTATCCACCCTATACGCGCCGGAGCCGGACGGTCCGAAAGAGCGGTCCGAAAGACCGTAAGGAAAACAGGGGCGTAAAAAAAAGAGTAAGGAATTTAATTCTTATGGAATATAAAAAGGCTCGCAAAACGTCCGTGGCGGTACTGTTTATCGGGGTTTGCCTGGGCATTACGATCGTAACCGCCTGCTCGATTTCCCTTATCTTTATCCTTAATTTCCGCGCCATGGCATACCGCCAGGCTACCGTGTGCATAAGCGAAAATATCGCCCGCCTGCGGGACAAGGTGGTGGGAAAGTTTACCGAATGGAGAAGCCTCGTGCGGTATACCGAGATAGGCGCCTCAACCCTCATGGCCGCGGAACCGGTGGACAAGGAGGCGGTCCAAGCCCTGTTTAAGCGTACCGTTGACGCCCAGTCCGACGTGTGGCTCCTCTACTGCACCAATAACCTCGTATGGAACGAACCCGGAGGGTACGTGGTATACCACGACGGCGGGATGCCCGCGCCCAACTGGGATAACACAAAGCGCGGCTGGTTTCGGGAAGCCAAGGCCCGCCCCGGGGCGCTGACCTATATCGAACCGTACCGCGCCGCGAGAAACGGCAAACTGACCATTTCCGTTTCAACGAACGTCTATGACCGCGGCGGCGCGGACATCGGGGTCGTCTCCGCTGACGTTGACATCGAGTTCCTTGAGGCCATGCTCTCGGAAAACACGGTTCTGCCGGAACAAAAGACGTATATCATCAACAGCGCGGGACTGTTTATCTCCCATCCCGACGAAAACGCCGTGCTGCAAAAGAATTTCTTTACCGAAGTCGGCTTCGAGCAGTATAAAGCGGAGGCTCTCTCGTCGCCGCTTTTTACGGCCCTGGACAACGAGGTGCTTTTCTATTCGTCGGCAATACCGAACTCCGACTGGGTGCTGGTATCGGTCATTCCCGTAACGGTCATTTTCGCCGAAACCGACGCCCTCCTTGTCCGGCTCGCGGCTATCGGCCTGGCCTTCCTTGCGGCTGCTGCGGCGCTGTCCGTGGTCTTTACCCAAAAAAACCTTACGGTCCCGATTCGGGAAATCGAGCGGGCGGCCCAATCCCTTGCGGCAATGGATTTCACCGCCGTTATCCCCCGAATGCGTACCGACGAAATCGGCGCCATCCAGCAGGCGCTTGTGCTGATACGGGACAGCCTCCGCCGTGCGCTTGACGACCTTAACGCCCACCTTGCCAGGATGACCGATACCGGCGAAAGACTTAACACGGTTATCCTTGAGTCCTCCGACGCCCTGGGGGTAATCACCAGCAACATGGACGCCATGCAGGACGAGGCGAAATCCCAGCTTGAGTCCGTGTCCCAGACGTCCGGCGCCATTGACGAGATTATCAGCTTCATCGACACCCTTGATACGGCGGTGTATACCCAGTCCGCGCATATCACCCGCTCCTCCGCGGCTATCGAGGAGATGGTGGCGCATATCGGGTCCATTAGAAACGCGGTGGGGGACGTAAACAAAAGTACCGGCAAACTCACCAGTTCCTCCCATACGGGCCACGCCCTGCTCCTCAAGCTCGCCGACGAGGTGGCGCGGATACACGAGCAGTCCGCCACCTTGCAGACCGCCAACAAGACCATCGCGGACATTGCGGCGCAGACCAACATCCTTGCCATGAACGCCGCGATAGAGGCTGCCCACGCGGGAGAATCGGGCAGGGGCTTCGCGGTGGTGGCCTCGGAGATACGCAAACTGGCGGAGCTTGCCGGAAAGGAGTCCGAGGGGATTTCCGCGGAGATACAAAAGCTCGAAAAGGCCGTGGGGCGGATAGGCGGCGCGTCTCAGGAAACCGTGGCGGCGATGAACACCATATTCACCGAGATTAAGACCCTGGACAACTCTTTTACAGTGGTAAACAACGCGGTGGACGAGCAGGCCGAAGGCGGGGGAGCGATATTGACCGCACTTAAAACCATACAGGAGATGACCGGACAGGTGCGGGAGGGTGCCGGCAGGATACACCGGCAGAGCGGCTCGATTCACGCGGAAATGACCAAACTCAAGGAGACCTCCGCGGAAGTAACCAAACGCGCCTATGAAGTGAAGATCGCAAGCGAAAGCATCGCCTCATTCCTCCATGAAGCAAAATCCCAACACCCCGCCCCGTCTCCGACGGCTTCAAACATGGCCGCCCAGCCTCCGGCTGTTTAAGCATGGCCGCCTGTTGTTTCCGAATGGTGCAACACCGTGTCCGGTAAGCGGGCTGTTTGCTGTTGAGGCGCGGCCCGTCTCCGACGGCTTCAGCAGGGCCGCCTGTTGTTTCCGAATGGTGCAACACCTTGTCCGGTAAGCAGTCTGATTGCTGCCCAGGCGCGGCTACGCTTCGCGCAGTCTCCGACGGTTCGGGGGCGACGCGTTGTTGCGCGTAGTAAGGGGCGCGGCGTGGTATGCGGACAGTCGCGGTTCGGGGCGCTCCGCAGGAAGCTTTTGTGCCTCCGCCGCCGGCGGTTCGGGGCGCTTCGCGGGAAGCTGTTTAAAACCGTCGGAGACGGGCCGCCGGCGGATGGATTATGAAACGTTT
>JAITHR010000265.1 GCA_031279895.1 Spirochaetaceae bacterium | reverse complement strand
ATTTCCGTGACAGAATTCCGGGGTTCCAGAGCAGAAATTCGGGGTTCTAACGCGGGGAGAGATGTCCCTCAGCAGTCGTTATCCGCTTTGGGACGCGGCGCGGGACGCTTATGGAACAGCCGGAGGCTGCGCGAAGCGTAGCCGCGCCTCAACAGCACTGACTCGCTCGCCGGACAAGGTGTTGCACCGCTTTGAAGCAACAGGCGGCCATGCCTGAACAGCCGGAGGCTGCGGAGACGGCTGCGGCGGTAGCGGGAACGGGGCGTTGTGTGGTAGGGTGGGGAAAAAGAAAGAAAGGGCGGCAGGTGGTATGGAAAAAACAGAGAAAACGGACCGGTACGCGGACAAAGCCGGCGGTGAGGCGCGGGGCAAGACGCTTATGGAGCCGTCGGAGACGGCGGACAGAGCCGGCGGTGAGGCGCGGGGCAAGACGCTTATGGAACAGCCGGAGGCTGCGGACAGAGCCGGCGGTGAGGCGCGGGGCCAGACGCTTATAGAACAGCCGGAGACGGCGGACAGAGCCGGCGGTGGGGCGCGGGGCAAGACGCTTATAGAACCGTCGGAGACGGCGGAGGCTGCGGACACAGCCGGCGGTGAGGCGCGTGGCATGACGCTTATGGAGCCGTCGGAGACGGCGGAGACGGCGGGGGAAAAAATACCGGTGGCTGTGGTGGGGCTTGGGCGTATTGCCGGCCTTCTTGAAGACGACCTGCTGCGGGAAAAACCCTGCACCCATACCGGCGCGGTTACGGCGAACGAACACTGCGTCCTTGCAGCCGGATCCGATACGGACGAAAGCCGGCGCGGTCTCTTCGCGGAACGCTGGGGGTGTCCGGTATATGCCGACGCGGACGCCATGCTCCGGGACCTTCGGCCCGGAATACTGATTATCGCGACCCATCCCGACAGCCACGCCGCCTACTGCGCTCTTGCGGCGTCCCGGGGCGTGCCGGTGGCGGTCTGCGAAAAACCCCTGGCAGACACGCTGAAAGATGCGCGGCGGATAGCGGACATCCACCGGCGCGGGGCAGTTACGATCCTTACGAACCATGAACGCCGGTACGCCGAAGACTACGTGCGGGCAAAGGCGCTCCTTGGGGAAGAGCGGCTGGGGCGCCTTCTCCGTGTTCGGGCAGTCCTGTCCATGGGCGCGGGACGCCGCCTCCTCGACGTGTTCTGGCATGACGCGACCCATCTGGCAGACGCGCTTATGTTCCTCACCGATGCGCGGCTGAAACACGAAAGGATATGGGGCGCGTCCCTCAAGGCGCGGGAAGGCACGACGCTCCTTGCGGGACGACTGGAAAGTCCGGGCCGCACGGTGCCGTTTACGCTGGAACTGGAGGCCGGACCTGACCACCTGGTATTTGAACTTGAGTTCTCCGCTGAAAAAGGGCGGCTCCGCATCGGCAACGGGGTGTTTGAGGTGTGGGAAAGCGCGCCGAGCCCCTACGCGAAAGGGTTCCGGTCCCTGCGGCGTACCGGCGAAACCTTTGAAGGGCCGACCGGTTACTTTGCCAACATGATACAGGACGCGGTGCTCTGCGTCCGGGACCCGGCACGGGAGCCGCGCTCAAGCGCCCTTGACGGGCTTGCGGTTATCGAATACCTGCACTCCGTAAAGCCCTGGGGACGCTTTGTATAGAAAAATCACTGGGGCAGTATCACCGCGCTCGCCTTTATGTTCCGCGCCTTTATTTCCCGATACGCCGTGTCTTTGGAGACCGCGCCTTTCTGCCGCGGATGGGGCGGCGCGTCCCCTATAAGGATGATGAGGCGGGACTCCGCGTCCCAGGGGAAACCGGTCGCGGCTTCATGGAGGGCTTCGTACACCGCTTCGGGAATGTCCCCGCCGCCTGCGGTCCGCACCGCCCGCAGGGTATCGTTAAACGTGTTAAGGTCCCGCGTAAAGGGGAAGGTTTTGGTGAGGTACTCCTCGCGGTAATCCCTGTACAGCACGAGCCCCACGCGGAAATCAAGGAACTCTCCGGCAAGATCCGCAAGCGTCTTGGAGAGCCCGGCCTTGAGGGACGCGATGTCGTCCCGCATACTGGCGGTGGTATCCAGGCAGATAACCACGTCAAGGGCCTTGCGCCGCTCTTTCTCAAGGATACCCCGTATCTTGTCCACCAAATCCGCAGGCTCCCTGGACCACGCGAGATCCCCGCCGGCGCTCGTGGTGATACCGGCGAACGTATTGATGGTTTCCCGCATATAGTTCCCGTCCGGCGGGCCTTCAAGAGGCTTCTGCGTTACCTCCAGAACAAAGGGGTTGTCCTGAAAGGCCCCGCGGTAATCCCCGTAGGGCAGGGTAAAGGCGCGGATATTAAAGTAGGTGCCGTGCTGGACGTAGACCTCCCCGCTGCGGGCGTATTCATAGCCGTACAGGATGATATAGGGGATATAGATATGGAAAGCCTCACCAAGTTCGGGGTGGGTTTCGGGCGACGAATCGATAAGGGACCAGAGCCGGCTCGTTTTGGCAAGCGGCGCCTCGTTGAGGAGCCGCGTTTCGTCGCCGTTAATCGGGTTCCAGTTCGGGTCCCGATAGGCGTAGTTGGGTTCCCGCAGCGCGGGGTCCTTGGTGGTTTCGACCAGCAT
>JAITHR010000264.1 GCA_031279895.1 Spirochaetaceae bacterium | reverse complement strand
CCTGGAAATACGCATTTCCGTGACAGAATTCCGGGGTTCCAGAGCAGAAATTCGGGGTTCTAACGCGGGGAGAGATGTCCCTCAGCAGTCGTTATCCGCTTTGGGACGCGGCGCGGGAGGCTTATGGAACAACCGGAGGCTGCGCGAAGCGTAGCCGCGCCTAAGCAGCAGCCAGCCCCTCACCGGACAAGGTGTTGCACCATTCGGAAACAACACGCGGCCTTGCTGAAGCCGTCGGAGACGGGCCGTGCCTGGGCTGTGCCAGCCCCCTCACCGGACACGGTGTTGCACCATTAAGAAACACCAGGCGGCCATGCTGGAACAGCCGGAGGCTGCGGCCATGCTGGAACAGCCGGAGGCTGCGGTCATGCTGAAACAGCCGGAGGCTGCGGGTTTAGGTAAGAAAGCTTTTCCCGAATGAACTCGCTCTTTTCCTTAAGGCCGATGGAACCGGTCGTAAGGATAAGCACGTTCGGCGCTTTGGGGTCCGGAGCGACCGCGCCGCCGCTCTCCCGCATAAGACGGAGGAGTTTCGGAAGGTCAACCTTGGAAACTTTGCGAAACGTAACGCGCGCGCACCCCTGCCGCTCGATAAGGGACGAGATCGAAAGCTGCCGGCATATCACCCGAATCTCCGCAAGGGACAAAAGGGACGCCGCCTCGTCAGGGAGGGGGCCGAAACGGTCGAGCAGTTCCGCGTATACCCGCTCAAGCTCCTCTTTCTCCCGTATGGACGCGATTTTCTTATACACCTCCATCTTGTCCCGGGCGGAGTCGATATAGGAGTCGGGAATAAAGCCCGTGTATTCAAGGTCAAGGAGGGTCTCGGTTTCCGTCTCATAGTCCGCGTCCTCAAGGCGCCGCACCGCCTCGTCAAGAAGCTTAAGGTAAAACTCAAACCCCACCGCATACATATCGCCGGACTGCTCCCGTCCCAACAGGTTGCCCGCGCCCCGTATCTCCATGTCCTTCATGGCAATCTTAAAGCCGGACCCCAGCTCCGTAAAATCCGAAATCACCTGCAAACGCTTCATGGCAACCTCGGAGAGCGCGATGTCCCGCGGATAAAAGAGGTAGGCGTAGGCCACCCGATCGGATCGCCCCACCCGCCCCCGCAGCTGGTAGAGCTGGGAAACACCGTAGATGTCCGCCCGATCAATAATAATGGTGTTCACGTTGGGAATATCAATGCCGTTTTCGATAATCGTGGTGGAAACCAGGACGTGAAACCCGCCGTGTACAAACCGGTGCATCACATCCTCAAGGTCCCGCGGGTCCATCTGGCCGTGGGCGCAGTCAACGAGCATCTCCGGCACGAGCCGCTCTATGGCCCGCCGCGTGTCCCCAAGGCTCTCGATGCGGTTATGGAGGTAAAACACCTGCCCCCCGCGCTCGGCTTCCCGGCGTATGGCAGAGGCGAGCCGCTCCTCGCTATACTCCTCGACGGTAGTCTCAATCGGATGCCTGTTCTGCGGCGGGGTGGCCAAAAGGCTCATGTCCCGAATCTTAAGGAGGCTCATGTGCAGGGTGCGGGGAATGGGGGTGGCGCTGAGGGAGAGGCAGTCCACGTTGGTTTTGAGTTCCTTAAGCCGCTCTTTGTCTTTCACGCCGAACCGCTGTTCCTCGTCAATCACCATAAGCCCCAGGTTCTTGAAACGCACGTCTTTCTGAATGACCCGATGGGTTCCCACCAGTATATCAACCGCGCCGCGGCTCAGCTCTTCGAGGGTTTTGACCGTTTCCTTGCGGTCAACAAGGCGCGAGAGCATGGCGATACGCACGGGGAAACGGGAGAAGCGCTCCTGAAAGTTCTCGAAGTGCTGCTCCGCGAGTATCGTGGTCGGCGCGAGAAACACCGCCTGCCTGCCCCCCATAACCGCTTTGAAACAGGCGCGCACCGCCACTTCCGTCTTGCCGTAGCCCACGTCCCCGCACACGAGCCTGTCCATCGGGTACGGGCTTTCCATGTCCGCTTTTATCTCTTCCACGCACCGGATCTGGTCTTCCGTATCCTCAAAGGGAAAGGCCGCCTCAAACATGGCCTGGAGATCGTCGTCCGGCGGAAACGAGAAGCCCTGACTGGCCTTCCGTTTGGAATAGAGGTCGATAAGCCGCGTCGCAAGCTCCTCCACCCCCCGGGCCGCTCTGTTTTTGCGGTTTTCCCAGCTTTTGGAACCGAGCTTGTCAATGCGCGGCGGGGATCCCTCGTTCCCGATATACCGCTGTACCAGATTAACCTGCTCAATCGGCACGAATACCACCTCTTCGTTGAGGTACTCCAGTTTCACGTAATCCCGCTCATGCCCCAGGGCGTGAATACGCTCGATGCCCTTGAAAATCCCGATGCCGTGGTTGACGTGTACCACATAATCACCGGTATTAAGCTCCACAAAGGTATCGATAGCCGCGCTCCGCACGGTTTTAAGGGATCTGGGCGCCCGCTTGCGCCGGCCAAATATCTCGTTTTCCTGCACCACCATAAATCCGGTATCCGGTAGGGCGAACCCCGCGGACAGGGGCAGCGCCGACACGGACACCGGCTCCTCTTTCAAAAGACCGGCAATCCGTCCGGCCTGGGCTTCCGTTTCCGAGGCGATGAGGATCTCCCAGTTCTGCGCGGAAAGCGCCGCGAACTCTTCCTTGAGGTAGGTTATATTGCCGAAGAAACTGCGGGGCGGGTCGGCGTTCAGGGAAATCCGGCGGCTCTTTTCGTGCTTTTGAAAGGGTGCGGGCCCGCGCATGGTGAGAAACGAGACGCGGCGCGCGGTCCGGTTGAAAAGGTCCGCCATCGCAAGGAGTATCCGCTCCGGCTTCGGCACGGCCATTTCCCGCACCGCCTTGCGGTAGCGGTTCTCGTGTTCCCGTTCCAGAGCTTCCTGCGCGTTCTCAAGCCGCTCGACTTCGCCGTAATACACGACGCCGCGGTCTCCAAGGTACTCAGGGAGGGTCGCGGGTTTTTCAAACGCCAGGGAGAAAAAATACTCCTCTCCGGCGAATTCCCGCCGTGCGGAGAGCTCCGTAAGCACCGCCGCCTCTTTGCCGGAGAACTCCTCGAAGCGCGCAAGGTTCCGTCCGAGGCGCTCGATAAGGCCGTCGCTCCAGACCACCTCTTTGCGGGGGCAGAGGAGCACTTCCGGCGTCTTCTCAAGGCCGCTCTGGTCAAGGGGGTTGAAGCGCTTAATGGCGCCTATGGTATTAAAATCAAAAAGCACGCGGTAGGCGTTGTCATCCCCGGCGCCGTACAGGTCAAGCACCTCCCCCCGAAGGGCGAACTCCCCGGGCATCTGCACGCTCGGCACTCTGGTATACCCCAAGCCCGTCAAAGAAAGCGCCAGCGCCGCGCTGTCCGTCGCGTCTCCGGTCTTAAGGGTTATAAGGAGGCTTCGCATATACTCAGGCGGCGGCAGGGGCGTGAGAAATGCCCGTTCCGAGGCCACGACAATACGGTCATGCCCCAGCGCCAGAGCTGATAGTATATGCGCCCGCTCTCCGAACACCGGCGACCCGGGCGCCATCGGACGGTAGGGCATCGCGCCCCACCAGGGAAGCACCGCCGCAGGCGCGCCCAGGGATCTCAAGTCCGAAGCCATGGATTCGGCCTCGACTTCGGTGGGAACCACCACGAGAAACGCGCCTTTGCGCATCCTGAAGCAGGATGCGATTATCACCGCCGAAAGGGAGCCTTCCGCGCCGTCAAGTTCCAGAGGGAACCGGTTTTCCTTAAAAGCCGCCAGAGCCTGTGCCACAGGCGCGGACGCGGCGGCTTTACGCATAATCAAAGAACCACTCATACCCGTCTCCGACGGCTTCAGCATGGCCGCTTGTTGTTTCAAAATAGTGCAACACCCCGCCGGCGGCGGGTGGCACAACATGGCCGCCTGTTGTTTCCGAACGGTGCAACACCTTGTCCGTTGGGCGAGTCAGTGCTGCCCAGGCGCGGCTACGCTCTCGCGCAGCCTCCGGCTGTTTCAGTATGGCCGCCTGTTGTTTCCGAACGGTGCAACACCTTGTCCGTTTACTTCGCTGTTTACTGTTGAGGCGCGGCTACGCTTCGCGCAGCCTCCGGCTGTTTCAGCATGGCCGCCTGTTGTTTCCGAACGGTGCAACACCCCGCCGGCGGCGGGTGGCACAACATGGCCGCTTGTTGATTCATAAGAGTGCAACACCTTGTCCGTTTACTTCACTGTTTGCTGCTTAGGCGCGGCCCGTCTCCGACGGCTTCAAACATGGCTGCCTGTTATTTCCGAACGGTGCAACACCTTGTCCGTTTACTTCGCTGGTTGCTGTTGAGGCGCGGCTACGCTCTCGCGCAGCCTCCGCTAATTTGTAAGCGCCGCGCCGTTGCGCCCCGCCGCTTACCACGCCGCGCCCCTAATCAGTCGCAGCCGGCTTTGAGCCGCTTCGCAGGACGCTTATGGAACCGTCGGAGACGGCGCTTATGGAACCGTCGGAGACGGGCCGCTCCGCAAGACGCTGTTTAAAACAGCCGGAGGCTGTGCCACCCGCCGCCGGCGGGCCGGAGGCTGCGAGGTCGCTTCCGGAGGGGCGCTGGAACACCCGCAGGCCGAACTGGGGCATAATCGCCAGGAGGTGGTCCATAATGTCCGCCTGAATATGCTCGTAGTCAACCCACGCCTTATCGGAACTGAAAAGGTACAGCTCAAGGGGGAGACCGTTTTCCCCGGGCTGGAGGTACCGCGCCATAACGGTCAGGTTCTTCGCGGTCTGGGGCAGCGCCGCGAGGTACAGCTCCGTATAGGCGCGATAGGTGCCCAGATTGGTAAGGTGCCGCCCGGAAACGTAATCGTCTTCGGGAATCCCGTTGTCCTTATTGTACGCGCCTATCTCCGCCATCTTGCGCGTCATATAGGCCGACAGCGCCGGTATGCCCGACAGCCGCCGGATTTCCCCGGCGTCGAGAAACCGCACGGAGCGGATGTCAAGAAAAATCGAGCGCTTGATGCGGCGGCCCTCGGAATCACTCATGCCCCGCCAGTTCTTGAAACTGTCCGACACAAGCGCGTAAATCGGAATGGCCGTAATGGTGTTGTCCCAGTTCCGCACCTTTACGGACTGGAGGGTCACGTCAATCACCGTGCCGTCGGCGTCGTACTTGGGCATCTCTATCCAGTCCCCGATACGAACCATATCGTTCGACGCAAGCTGCATACTGGAAACAAACCCCAGAATAGCGTCCTTGAAAATAAGGAGCAGCACCGCACTCATGGCCCCCAGCCCGCTTAACATCCCCACAGGCGACACGTCCGCCAGGGTCGTACCCGCAAAAATAACCCCCACCAGATAGAGAAACACCTTAACAAGCTGAAGGTATCCCTTAATCGGACGGCGCTTGGCAATCTCCGGCGCGCTCCCCTGATAAATAAGGTGTACCCCGTCAAAAAACGCCGCGGCAGTGTGGGCCGTCATAAGCGCGGCATAGGCCATGACCAGCCTGCGAACAAAATCCGCGCCCTCCGTGTCAAGGCTCAGAAACGACGGCGCAAGAAGGTACGCCGCCAGAGCCGGAAAAAGACGGGAGAGGCGCCGGAAAAAATGCGCCTCCTCAAGAAAGTCGTCCCACAGGGTCTTGGTGTTTTTGACAATGTAATGAACGAGAAGGGGAAACAGCACGGACGAAAGCTTCGCCGTAAGAAGAATACCCAACAGAAAAACAAGCCCCGCCAGCGCCGTGTTGAGACGCCCTACCCAAAGCCCCCCGAACCCAAGCCCCCGCCACAGGGGACTGAACAACGAATTGATAATACCCAGCATGACCTAACCCTATACCCCCCGCCCCCCCAATGTAAACCCCACCGGCAGCGCCGCAGCCTCCGCCGCAGCCTCCGGCTGTTTCAGCATGGCCGCCCATTGTTTCCGAGTGGTGCAACACCGTGTCCGTTTAGGGGGCTGGTTGCTGCATAGGCGCGGCTACGCTTCGCGCAGCCTCCGGCTGTTCCATAAGCTTCCCGCCTTGCGCCGACCCTAAGCAGTCCCCGCCCGCATACCGTCTCCGCACTCCCAGGCCACCTAACCGCGCCCCGAAGCGACCCAACCGCACTCCCAGGTCAGCAAATCCCGCCCCGAATCGACCTAACCGCACTCCCAGGCCACCTAACCGCGCCCCCAGGCCATACAACTCCGCCCCGAAGCGACCTAACCGTACTCTCAGGCTACGCAATTCCGCCCCGAATCGACCTAACCGCACTCCCAGGCCACCTAAATCCGCCTCCAAGCGGACAGCGACCGCTTAGGGCGGTGCGAAATACGACACCAAACGGTACAAAACAGCGACGTATCGCGTTAAACGGCGTACTATACGAGTTATTTCCGAGTCTAAGGAACGTTCCTCCGGGGCAAAGGAACGTTCCCCCGGAGCAAAAGGACATTCTTCTGAAGCTAAAGGACATTCTTGCGGTGTAGAAGTAGCTACGTGCGGTGCGGAAGTAGTTACCTGCGACTCGCGGACACGTTTCTCGGAGTCGCGCATAACTGTCCGCAAAGTAAAAAGAACTCTTTCCGAGGCAAAAACACGTAAAGCGGAGTCCCGTCTCCATAAGGCGGACTCAGATGTAGCTAAAGCAGACCCGCGTATAACTAAACGGGAGTCGGATTTAGCTAAAGCAGAGTCGGATTTAACTAAACGGGAGTCGGAAACAGCTGTACGCGAGTCGGAAACATATAAACGCGAGTCAAAATCAGTTAAAGGAGGAGCCGGTCTACGCGACGTAGAGACGCGGGTAGGTCGCTTGGAGGCGCGGTTGTGTGGCTTGCGGGCGCGGTTGTGTGGCTTGCGGGCGCGGTTGTGTCGCTTCGGGGCGTGATTGTGTCGCTTCGGGGCGTGATTGTGTCGCATAGAGGCGGGATTAGGCGGCGCGGAGGCCGGATTAGTGAACGTCGGGGTCGG